>JBEKRJ010000408.1:0-7990 GCA_049518835.1 Solirubrobacteraceae bacterium | reverse complement strand
ACCGTTACACGAAAGCCGACCCATCGCAGCCCGCGGGCATGCGTTTTACCCAATGTTTGCACTCGACGCTAGAGCCGGCGAGCGCGTAAGGTGCCGCTCGCTGCCCTGACCAGCGGTGATCGCGCGGAATGCGACGTTTCGTCCCACGCCCGAGCGTCTCCAGCAGGCCAGACCCAGACCGATCCCGTACGCAAGGACCTTCGCCCCGTCGTAGTCGCAGCGCGATCGCAGTACGCCCGTGTAACGCAGCGACAGGTCGCGGGACTGGAGGGTACTGCAACGAAATTCCGCAATGCCGCTTTCAAGCCAGGGAGGTTAGATGTGATGTCGACTCGTCTCAGATTTGCGCTCGCGCTCGCGTTCTTGCTCGCCGGAGGACTGGCGCTCGGCGCCGAGGCCGGCGCTGCCGCTGGCGACCAGTCAGCAATCGGGGTGCTGGCCACCCCCAACCCGGTAGCGGAGGATTCGTCGGTGACGATGATCGTCACCGTCGGGTTCGGCCAGGCGTGGCCGCAGGGAACAGTCCAGGTGTCGGTGCCGTCATCGGGAACAGTGCTCGGACAGTTCGCCTTGGGCGGCAGCCCCGCGCCGCTCGTGACCACGATCCCGACCCACGAGATCAGCCCCGTTCGCGGCGTGTTCACGATCAGGGCATCCGCTTCGACTAACCTGGGCGCCGCCGTCGCCACAACGACTGTCACGATCCAGGCGCCGCCGGCCGACCCGCCTAGCCTGTACGTCGCCAACTACGGCGCAGACTCGATCAGCATCTTCGGCTCGGGCGCCAATGGATGGCCCTCGCTGGGCACGCTTGCCGGCCCCGCGACGGGACTGTCCAATCCCGAAGGAGTCGTGCTCGACTCAGCCGGCGACGTCTACGTCGCCAACTCCTCGGCCAACACGATCACCGAGTATCCCGCCGGCGCGAGCGGCAACGCCGCGCCCGTCGCCACCATCGGCGGGCCGGTCGCCGATCTGGACAACCCTCGGTTTCTCGCGATCGACTCAGCCGGAAACCTCTATGCCGTCAACGCGCTCAGCAACTCAATCACCGAATACGCGCCCGACCTCTACGGCGGGTTCGTTCTGACGGCCACAATCGCAGGTTCGGCGACCGGAATCGATGACCCGATCGGGATCGCCGTCGATCCCAACGGCCGGATCTACGTGTCAAACGCCGGCGACAACAGCCTCACCGGCTACGCCCCCGGGTCAAACGGTAATGTCGCCCCCATCTACGACTTACAAGGCGACCAAACAGGCCTGGCCGGCCCCAAAGGAATCACGTTCAACAGCGCCGGCGCGCTCGTCGTCGCCAACGACGCCGGTAGCGTCACCTACTACAGCACCGGATGGCAAGGCAACCGACCTCCGGGCGAAGTCCTCACCGGAACGCCCGGCAGCCTGACCAACGCCGAGCAACCGATCATCGACCCATCCAACCAGATGCTGCTCGTCGACAGCCTCACGCGAGCGACGCTCGACGCCTGGCCCACCGACGCCGGCGGCAACATCGCTCCGACGGACAGCATTCAGATCGGCGCCGGCTCGCAGCCGACCCAGATCGCGTTCAACCCCCTCAACCCCTAGACGAATCACGCGCCGGTCAGCTCCGGGACGAGCGCTTTCCTGCCAATTCGGAGAAGCTCGTAAACCTTAGCTTTACGGGACGCCGCATAGCGTCGCGTGGTCGTGGCCTGATCTGAGAGCAACGTCCGTGATCGCCCATCGCCGCCGCTTACGGTGCCGCGGTCAGGGTTTGCGAACAGACGCTCAACGAGACAGGCTTGGTCTGCCACCGTTTTGCCAGAGCGACCGATACAGAGGAGCAACGAGCGTATGTCTCCCAGTGCCTTGATCATGCAGCAGCGCGTAGGGCACGCGGTCGTCAGGCGCGAGCGCGGACCGCCGATCGAGATTACGGCGACGCCCTGCCGCCGCGGGCCGCCCGGATCGAGCCCGGTCGTCGGCCCGGCCGAGTAGCAGCGCTGCGCTGGCGCGTCCGATCGCGTCCTCAAGTTGCGGGCGCCATTCCTCGCCGACAATGGCGCGCTCGTCACTCCCACCTCGAGCCGTGACTTGAGCACAGGCGCGAGCATCACGACGAATCGATCCCGCCAATCTGCATCCGCACGGCTGAAGCTCAAGAACAGAAGCGGGCGTAAACTCGTGGCATTTGCGGCTCATTCTGGTCCCTCCATCTCGCTGCGGTGAGAGCGTAAAGAATCAGGGGCGCCACCGTGCTTGCATCCGCCAGCTGTCGTACCGTGTCTCGTACCGGGCGGAGTGCGGCGGCGACGATGCGACGCATCTTCCTTACCTCAGGAGCGGCTCGATTGTCGCCAAGATTGGGATAACGCGGTGTTGGCCAAGCGACGACGGCCTACGAGCAGACGCACGCCGCGCCATCGCGTTGTCGGCGATGGCGAGGAAATCGACCGCGCCAATCGGCGCGTCTCGCATCGCTGCGCCTGATGGCTTTCCGAGCCGCGCCCCCGGCCGCCTGAGCCTGAGTCGGCCGAGCTTTTCGCCAGCATGCGGTCGTCAGGCCCCAGCGGAAGCTGACGATCGCGATCGCGTGAAAACGATGACGAGCGTTCCCCGGCTGCCGCGGGCAACAGGTCGGCTGCGGGGCGAGCGCTTTCCGTGCGAGGCCGCGCACACGCCGGTGTCTTCAGCGACGCGGCGCTCCGGCCGTAGCTCGGCGTGAGAGCCGCTCGTCCCGCGTCGACTCCGACCGAGCGCCAGCACGCTTGCGCTTTCGCCCAGGAGCGATCGTCCGGCTCTCGTCGGCCGCACGATCGCATTCGTGTTCTCGGCGGCGCGGAGCTGGCGAGCGCTTCGGCGACAAGGCGGTCGTGCGCGTCTGCGCCATCTCCGCCGCGCGGACGATCGCATCCGTCCCGCAGAACGCGTGCGTCTTGGCGCCCACGAAGGTGCGGGATGCGGTCGCCCGCGGACTTGTGCTTTTCAAGTCCGAGCGAGCTTATGCATTCAACGGTTTCCAGCAGGCCCGAGCGGCGATGCCCGGCTCATGCTTTCCCTCCCGCGGTGCCAGTGGGTTCGGTCCCGGAGGCGTGAGATGGCGGAGGCACGCGCCATCGTGATCACGCTTTCCGCGTGGAGCTGGCGGCGGACCGTGCGCACGTCACCTCTATGCTGCTTGTTGCCGTCGACGCGGTCGAGCGCAACACAAGCTCCTCCGCGGCCTGATCGTGTTGGCCTCCGACCCGCCCCGCGTCAGCGCCGGCCAGGCCGTCGTGGGAAGCCCGCGACATCGGGCTCAACGGCGTGCCCACGTGGCCCGGGCACCCTGCCCCGGCCCGGTCTGGTCGCGCATCCTGTAGCCGCCGGCGCAATGGCGTTACGGCAGTGTTACGGGTGATCGCCTACAACTACGGTACGACGACCGTCTTGGACGGAACGCACGACGTGCACAGCGCGAC
Source organism: Solirubrobacteraceae bacterium (assembly GCA_049518835.1). Lineage (GTDB taxonomy): Bacteria > Actinomycetota > Thermoleophilia > Solirubrobacterales > Solirubrobacteraceae > Palsa-465. Next base: position 4,544 of record JBEKRJ010000408.1, on the reverse strand, counting down.
CCACAGCGACCACCACCACCACCGCATCATGGCTGTGACGCTCGCCCCTTGTCGGCTGTGCGGCGGCGCTGGCCGGGTGTGGCTCTGCGGGCAAGTCCGGCGCCGGTCCAGTGTCAACGCGTCGGCGGGGATCGAGTTCGCCGACTGCATGCGCTCCCACGGCGTGCCCAGTTTCCCCGATCCGGGCGGCGGCGGTGGAATCCAGATCACGGCCGGCTCGGGGATCAATCCCCAGTCGCCCGCGTTCCAGTCGGCGCAGAGTGCGTGCTTGCGCTTGCTTCCGGGCGGTGGCCCGGGCGGCGGGCGGGCATCGGAGAGCCAAAAGGTCGCGATGCTCAAGCTGTCGGAGTGCATGCGCGGCCACGGCTTCCTCACTTTCCCCGATCCGACGAGCACCGCGCCTTCGCCGGGCTCCGGGTTCGCGCTCGCGTTCGGGAGGCCCGGGTCCGTCATCGCGATCCCGCGGTCGCTGGTTCAGTCGCCCGCGTTCAACCAGGCAGCGGCAGCTTGCCACCTCCCCGGCGCCGGTCCAGCGGAGCGAAGGCGTCACCGGCTCCCGGATAGCGGACCTCCTTTTACCTCGCCGTTGCCCAGGTTCGACGACAACGACGACAGCGCATCGGCGAGGTGACGCTCGTCGGACGACGGCAGGCGACGGAGCTCGGCTGAGCGGCGCACCCGACTCTTGCTTCGACGCCCTGGGCTTCTGCTCCCGAACGCGGCCTGACGCTCGCCCTTCCAACGGCATCCACCGGAGGACGCTCTGCTCTTGGACTCATGCATTCGATCCCGGCGACGCCCGGCGGGGGGCATGCACGGCCGATCGCACGCTATAAGGTAGGCGGGAAAGGGGCTCCGGACTGTGGCAGGTGCCTGTCTCGCCGGGCAGCGGCGGTCCATTGAACGTGCTTCACTTGACGGGCGGGGAGCGGTGCACGGTCACGTGCCCGTCTTGACAGCGGTGTTGAGGTCGGGGACAGTGGCCGGGTGGCCGGCGAGGGCAGCCCGCAAGACGCAGATCCTGGGCGGGCTCCGACCCCACAGACCGCCGAGCCTGGGCCGGCGCGTGGTCCCGGTGCCCAAGGGGCCGATCGCGGGGCGCAGGCCACCGATCCGGGCGCGCGAGCCGCCGAGCCCGGAGCCGTCCGGGCTCCCGGGGAGCAAGGTCCGACGACGGCCGACGCGACCGCGCCGCCTGGTGTCGTGCCGAGCATGTTCGCCGGGCCAACGAACTCGACGGTGGTGCTCGCAAAGGTCCAGCGGGTGTCAATTTGGCTTCGCCCGTGGCACGATGCGATCCTCGCGATCCAGGCCGCGGCGGCGGCAGTGGCCGCCAAGCAGACCGCCGGGGGGGCCGTACCGGCGGCGGAGCAGAGGGCGCTCGGGCGCGCCATCTCAGGTGCTGAGCGCCTCGTTGGCCAGTGGTGCCCGAGCGCAGCTGCGTTCTGGCTGATGGGATCAGACGAAGGCGACGGTGTCACGCCGTGGGCCCTCACTGCGAGCTGCTTGCGATCGCGTTGACAAATGCCGACACCGCCTGGCCACATCACAAGGTGCCGCAGCACCCTCCTGGGGGCACAACTGACTGGCCTGACGATCCGGGCGAGGTTGGGAGCGTGGCCTCGAGCGTCCGCGCAGAGCTTGAGACCGCGGCCCGCCACGTCGCTCTGCTCCTGCTCGTCCAGCGCTCTCGAGACACGCGCGTCGGAGAGCGGGTTGACGTGGGGGCGGCGCTCTCGGAGTGGGGCCTGCCAGCAGGCGATGCCCGGGGGATCATCGCGTGGATTGCCCAGGATCCGCCCGAGTTCGACGGCGTACGCGTGCCGCTGGTAGCTGACTCTACGTCTGGCTCGCTATACCGGACGCCGATCGGCTCGTGGGAGAAGGCTTACACGACGACCGCGGCGCTTTGGGGCGCGATCCTGGGGCTCGGGTCGCTGATTGCGGTGTTCGCGTTGCTTCGCTTCGCGCACACGACGACCTGGCCGCCCGACTGGGTCCCCAAGATCGTGGTGCTGTATCTGTGCGTGGTCGGCGGTGCGTTGGTACACATCGCCTCCAAGTCGCTCGCAAGCATCCAGTTCGACGACCCGCTGAGGATCTACGCGGCATCGGCCGGACTGGACTGGCTGCGCCTCCGGTGGCTCTCGATCCTGCGCCTATTGATTCCAATCACGGTCGTGGCAGGCTCGCTGTGGGGTGCCGGCAACTACCCGACGCGCTTCCAGGACCTCGGCGTAGCGCTGCTGGCCGGGTACAGCGCCGACTCGCTGTTTCGCAACTCGATCTCGCGGCTCGCCTCCAAGAGCAGTTAGGTACTTCCCGCGAGCGTGTCCAGAGTTGAAGGTCTACCTTCTATACTGACTGGTCAAGCGGACTAGATTCGGTGTGGTCGACGGTCGCCCACCTGACTGGTGGCGGTCTGACGGCGCGACTCCCGGGGCGCCGCTCAGGCTTCAGCGCGAACGCAGGGTTGTGTCACGTTCGCGCCTAGACCTAGACGGCAAGCGTCAACGCAAACCAGCCGCCTCTCGTAGCCGCTCCCGGAAGTATCACGACCGATCGCTCGCGAGCATTCGGAGGGCCTCGCTGGGGTTGATCGCCGACTTGGCTTTGCTCGAACTGCTGGCTTCTGCGTTCAACGGCATTCACGACCCGCGGGAGGTGGCGCCCGGCTCATGCTCTTGAAGCGTCGAGTCCGATTGCGACCTGGATACGCGCGTCGCGTGGGCCGTCGCGGCTCTTGGGACTGCATCACGTTGCCAGGACGCTTGTGGTGCTGAGGCCGGGACTGGTCGAGCTTCTTTCTGCTCGGTACCGCGAAGCGTCAGCAAAGTGGACTTGCCCGTGCTCGCGATCCCGGGTAAAGTTGGAGTGGCGGTCCGCGTCGAACATGGGCGCGGGGAAGAGCGAGCAGACGAGGAGGGGGAGTATGCGCGCCGACGCGGTCTTCTCTGGTGGCGGTATCAAGGGCCTTGCGTTCGCGGGCGCAGTCAAGGCTGCGGAAGAGGCGGGCTACACAGAGTGGCAGAGCCTCGGGGGCACATCCGCTGGGGCAATCGCGGCGATGGCGGTGGCCGTGGGCTACGATGGGGACGGCCTCAAGGGCCTGTTCGGTGCCGACTTCTCGAAAATCGACGATCGCGGCGGCCCCTTCGGGCTTGGCGTAGTGGCGAACTACTTCGACCACGGAATTGTGCGGGGGACCGCGCTGGCGGATTGGATTGAGTCGGTGCTCAAGGGGGCGCCGGTGAAGGAGGGCGACCAGGCGCCAGAGAAATTCGGCGATCTGAAGCGCTCGCTGAAGGTGGTCGGCACCGACATCGTGCACGAACGGATGGTCGTGTTCCCGGACGACGCCGGTCTGTACCTCGACGATAGCGGTAAGCCGTACACGCCGGAAAGCTTCCCGATCGCGACCGCGGTGCGGATCAGCGCCGGCTACCCCGGCTTCTTCCCACCGATCGCGCTGACCGACGCGGGCACAGGATCTCCCGGTGCGCTGGTCGACGGTGGCGTCGCCGCGAGCTTCCCGGTGTTCCTGTTTGACGACCCCAAGCCGCGGTGGCCGACGTGGGCGTTTCGGCTGTTCGGCGGCCTACCGCCCGAGCAGCCGCCGAACAGCCCGATCAAGGGGCTGTTCTGGCCGATCGACATGATCAAAGACGTGATCGATACGGCGATCGACGCGCTTGACAGCTTCGAACTGAAGACATTCCCCGAGCGGGTGATCGCGATCCCCACCGGGACCGTGTCGACGCTGAACTTCTCTCTGTCGCAGAAGGACAAGGACTTCCTCTACAACTCCGGCTACGACACAGCGAAGAAGTTCTTCGATGGCAACCCCGCCGGTACCAACCGGTTCGGCGTCAATGCGGCTTCGGTTCCGCAGCCAGCCAGCTGAGGCGCGCCCGGAGCTTTCCCTGCCCGGCGTAACCGTGTGTCGGAGACGCCAGGCATCGTCTCGGGCTTCACGCAGGGTTACGCCCCGAGATCCTCCCCGCCGGACCGAGGATCACGGTTAAAGTCAGAAAGCCGTCAGAGCTGCGGTCGCCCTGCTCCGACACCACGCCGTGCTGGCAGCGCCTGGACCCGAGCGTGCCTCTAGGAGATCGAGCGTGAGTCGGCAACCGCGACGTCTCCGACCCCTGCGCGCCGCGCATAGTCCGCCAGACAGCCGGTCGCCGCGTCAGAGCTCCTCCTCGACGCAACGGACTTCGGGTCTGGTACCTCTCCCGCCGCGCCCGAGAAGGAGCCCAGGAACCGCACTGACGCCGAGCTGCACAGCGAACCCGAGCCGGTTTCGATCACCGCGGCGCCGTCGATCAGCACAGCGTTCCGCTCGTCAAAGCAGAAAAGAGCAGCTCGAGGTGCGCCACCTGCGGTCGCTCGCAGCAGCGGCCGTAGGCGGCCTGCGCCGCGTCCCGTTCGACCCCGAGGCCGCGAACCTCATGTTCAGCCTCGTCTCCAACCGCTACGAACGCGCCTCGATGATCGTCACCAGCAACAAGCCGTTCAGCGCCTGGGGCGAGATCTTCGGCGAC
>JBEKRJ010000407.1:0-5080 GCA_049518835.1 Solirubrobacteraceae bacterium | reverse complement strand
AGGCGCGTCCAGACGCTGTCAAAACGAGCGATAATTCTTGCGCGGACCCTCAGGCGGCGCCGCGGCTTCGCCCGCGCCCGGCGGCGTCGTCGGCACGAGCGACTGCCTCCGCCAGCGCCGCGGCGGCGATTGTGAGATTCCCGAACGCGTCTGCGACGGCGGCGGCGTCCGAACCTTGAATCGCCCGGTTGAGCCTGGCGACGGCGGCGTCGAAGGTGCTCCACAGTTGCTCGGGGCCGCGCCTGCCGGTTCCAGGACGTAGCTCGTACGGTGGCTCGGCGTGCTCTGCCCCAGGGATCGGGCGCCACGGCACGCCGGCGGCGTGCGCGTGCTCCCAGGCGACCTGTTCGATCTCGGCCGCCCGCGCAAGCGCGGCAAGGCGACCGGCAAAGCCCGCATCAGGCGGCGCGAGCTTGTGCGCGCGCATCGCTTCCGCCCAGCCGGCTTGCGCCTGGCGAACGAGGCGCATCACATGCGCGCGCTGCCGGTCGAGGTCGTCGCTGAAGGTCATGCGGAGGCCGGCGAGCTCTCACTCGGATGCGCATCGGGCTCGGCGAAGCCGACCAGCTCGCCGCCCCAGAAGTCCTCGGCGCTCGGGCTCGCCGGCTCGCGCGCGCCGGGAGGCGCCCCGCTGTAGCCCTCGTCGACCACGCGTTCGAAATCGGAACGCTTGATCCGAACCCGCCGGCCCACCCGCACCGCGGGCAGCGAACCCTGGTCGATCCAGTTCCGGACCGTCTGCTGGTTGAGCTTGAGCACCTTCGCCACCTCGGCGACGGTCATGAACGGCTCTCGAACGTCTTCCTGTGCCACGCAGCCTTCTCTAATTGAGCCAAATCTGAACCAATTAGAGTGGTATATTAGCGCGCCCCGAGGACGTTATCGAGCCCCTCCGACCCAAGGTCTGCGACCGTCTTGGACAACGAAGAACAAGAGCAGCCAGCAGCGCGTCCAATCAATAACGTCGTGCCGTTTCCGCGGCGTGACTGGTTCGGACCACTTGAAGAGCTCGTTCCGATCGCAACTGGACGCGCTCCCCAGGCCGAGCCCGGCGAGGCGACCGATACCGCGACGACATCGCTGATCTCGACAGCGCAGACGACCGCCGAGGACTTCTGGAGCGGCGTCGGCGTCGATGATTCGCTCCCAGACCCGCCGTCAGCCGGGACGGCGGGCTCTCACCGGAGGGCCAATCGCGACGCCGAGGACCGCAGCGTCCGGCGCCGGGCGCGCTGGGCCGCCGGCAGCCTCGGGGGTGGCATCCGCCGCCGGCGGCGCTGGGCGAGTGCAAATCGCGAAGGCGCTGATCGCAACCGCGGCGGTCGGAGGCGGCTGCGGGCGGATCGTGACCACGGCGGCCACGGCGGCTCGTGGACGAGCCTGGATTTCGCGGCGGGCGTGCTAGACGAGCGAGAGCCCGAGGCGCGCGCGGCGAAGCGCGGGGCCGTGGGGCGATCGGCCCGCGCGGCGCGCGGCGCGGCTCGGCGCGCAGCGCACCGGGCCGGGCGGCCGCTGCTCGCGCTCGCTGCCGTCACGATCGCGGCGGGGGCCACGATCGGCCTCACCCGCGGCCCAACCACGACGACCCGCGGTGGTGCACGCGGGTTTGCCGCGGCTGTCGTCAGCCCGATGATCGACCTCGCCGGCGCAACAACGATCGGCGGCGCGGTGCTCGACGCTGCCGACCGCAAGCTGACCTCCGCCGGCGCCGTGCACCACCCAGCGGCGCGCCCTGCAAGACGGCCGCGCCCGCCCAGTGGAGTTGCCCGCCGCGCACGCAGCGCCGGCGTCGTCGCGGTTGTCAACCCCAGTTCCTCGCGGAGCACCGTCGCACCGTCGTCGATCAGTGGATCGCCGCCGGCGACCGAGTCGGCGTCGGCGAGCAAGCCCGCGCAGGAGCCCGCCGACGGCTACGGCGCCGCTGCCGGCTCGGCTGGCGCCGCAGGCTCCTCGTCGGTCAGCAGTCCGTCCCGCGCGGCCGGCGAACAGCGCACCGATCAGCCCGACCCGCAACCAGCGGGTCCGGCCGGTCCCGGGTTCACGGTCGGGAACGATTGCAATCCCAAATGCTCACTGCGGGCCGGGAGACAATGAACCCGCCGGCTCGTCCCCACCGGCGCGCAAACGTCGCAGCGTCGTTGGCGTCGGAAGTGTTCACGATCGGCCCTTACGTAGGCTAAGCTCCCGGCAGATGATCGGAGACATCCTCCAGCCCACACATTTGCTGTTCATCCTCGTGATCGCTTTGCTCGTGCTCGGGCCGAAGCGTCTTCCCGAGGTAGGTCGGTCTCTCGGCCGCGGACTGCGCGACTTCAGGGTCGCGCTCAGCGGCGAGGAAACGCGCGACGAGGTCATTGCCCCGCCCACGACCATGGCGCCGACGCCTACTCCGGTGGTGGCGCAGACGATCGTCGAGCACCAGGCCGAGCGCGCCCCCGCGCAGCACCCCGGCTGAACGCACAGCATGCGGCTCGGTTGATCGCTGGGCCGGTTCCGTCGCGCCGGCGGCGCGTTGCCGCGTGGCACGCGCGTGATCGCGAGGACGCGCATCACATCGCGAGGGCGAGGGTCGTGGCGGCGGCGAGCGTTGTCGGGAGGGCGAGCGTCGCCGTCCCCGTGCCGCGCTAGGCTCGTCGGGCATCATGGATCGGTTGCGCCGAGAAGGGGCCGCAGTTGTCGCGTTGCTGCGCGCCGGGCGGCGTCCGTGGCAGCAATACGCCGGCCTGCTCGAGGAGGCCGGCAGCGCAGTTGCGCTGCTCGACCGCGAGCTGGGACCGAGCGAGCGAGCGCCTCACCAGCAGAGCTTGTTCGACGCGGCAGCTGCAGCCGACCAGAACGCCGACCTCGACGCGATCGCCGGCGAGATCGCCGCCTGGGAGGCCGGCGGCCTACAGCTGCTGACAATCCTCGACGACGGCTACCCGGAGAACCTGCGCGGGGTCCACGACCGTCCGCCGCTGATCTTCGTGGCGGGACGCCTGCACCCAGGCGACGCTCGCTCGGCCGCCGTTGTCGGCACGCGACGGCCTTCGCCGGCGGGACAGGATGCCGCGCGATCGATCGCCGAGCACCTCGCCGCGGCCGGCTACACGGTCGTTTCCGGGCTGGCGGCGGGGATCGACACCGCCGCCCACACGGCGACGCTCGCGTCGGGTGGCCGCACAGTCGCGGTGATCGGCACAGGGCTGAAGCGCACGTACCCCGCTCAGAACGCCCGTCTGCAGCGCCGGATCGCGTCCGAAGCCGCCGTCGTGTCGCAGTTCTGGCCTGATGCTCCGCCGAGCCGGCGTAGCTTCCCGATGCGCAACGCGGTCATGTCCGGCCTGACGTTGGCGACGATCGTCGTCGAGGCGGCGCACACGAGCGGCTCGCGAATGCAGGCGCGATTGGCACTGGCGCAGGGCCGCCCGGTGTTCCTGCACGAGTTGCTGCGTTCCCAGCCGTGGGCGGTGGAGCTTGCGGCTCGTCCAGGGGTGCATGTGATCAGCGCCGCAGCGCAGATCACGGCGACGATTGAACGCCTGACCTGCTCGGGAGCGCTTACCGCTTAGGGCGGGCCCATAGCTCATGCCGACGGTGGGGGAGCTGACCGCGCTGTACTCGAACTTCATGCTCGGGCCGCGGCTCGGACCGGACGTCTGCGCGACATGCTTCAACTTCACCCGCGGATATGACCGCTGCTACGCGTGCGCGCACGGGGACACGTGGCTCGACGTGGTCGCGCCGATCTCCTACAGCATCGGACGTGAGCAGTTGCACCACGCACTGGCCGGATACAAGCGGCTGACCGGCGAGATCGCGCGCCGCCTCCAAGTTGAGCTCGCCGCAGTGCTGTGGCGGTTTCTGGCCGGGCACGAAGCGTGCGTGGCGGGCGCCGCCGGGGCTCAGGCGTTCACGCTCGTGACCACCGTGCCGTCTGGTGCCCGTCAGCGCGACGACGGCCATCCCCTGCGCCGGATCGTCAGCGAGCTGGTCGCGCCGACACGCGCGCGCCACGAGCGGGTCTTACGCCGCTCGGCCGTCGAGCTGTCCGCGCGCAAACCGAGCGCAAGCAGGTATCAGGCGACGAGGAGCTTCAACGGCGAGCCGGTGCTCTTGATCGACGACACGTGGACGACCGGAGCCAATGCCCAGAGCGCGGCCGCAGCCCTGAAGGCCGCCGGGTCCGGTCCCGTCGCCGCGGTCGTGATCGGCCGCCACCTCAACCGCGAGTGGCACGAGAACGACCGCCGCCTGCGGGGGATCACGCGGCCGTTTGACTGGAACAGCTGCGCGCTGTGCGCACAGCTAACGCACCGCAGGCGCTGAGATCGCAACAAGTGTTCGGTTTATCCGAACGCGAATCGGGTATCTCGTCGGCGTCGTATTTACACGCAGCGCGAGGAGACGGGAAAGGTGCGCAGCAAACGCCCCATATCGGGCGGCGAGTGGCGTCGGGCGCGGTACCGGTCACGTACGCGGCGGCTCGGCGTAACCTTGGCCGCCTTGCTGGGCGCGGCCGCGATCGCCGCGTGTGGCTCGTCGAGCAAGGGCCCCGTGACGCTCAACTGGTACGTGTTCCCTGAGCCGTCGGGGTCGTTCGCGGCCGCCGCGAGCGGCTGCAGCAAGGCGTCCGGCGGCGAGTACAACATCGCGATCAACTTCCTATCGACCTCGTCTGATCAGCAACGCGTGTCGCTGGTCCGGCGACTCGCGGCGGGAGACTCCTCGATCGACATCCTCGCGATGGATGTCGACTGGACGGCCGAGTTTGCGACCGCGAAATGGATTGCGCCGGTCCCTGCAGCGCTCGCGGCCCAGATCCGCAGCGAGGATCTCGCCGGGCCGGTCCAGACCGCGACGTGGAAGGGCCGTCTGTGGACGGTACCAATCAACTCCAACACCGAGCTGCTGTGGTATCGCAAGGATCTCGTCCCGACCCCGCCGACGACCTGGACGCAAATGATTCAAGAGGCGACGGCGCTGGCGAAGGAAGGCAAGCCACACTACATCGAGGAGCAGGGCGCGCAGTACGAGGGTCTGACGGTGTGGTTCAACTCGCTGGTCGACTCGGCCAACGGTGCGATTGTCACCGGTGACA
>JBEKRJ010000406.1:0-5108 GCA_049518835.1 Solirubrobacteraceae bacterium | reverse complement strand
GACCCACCACCATCGCGCGCGGGCCAACGGCGGCGCCGTGTACGACCCTGAGGCGGCCCGCGCGGCCGCGCGCGAGCACGCGCGCGACTTCGTCGCCCGCGTCCGCGAGCGGGTGCGTGACGGCGGCGTGTGCGTGTGCGCGCTCGACACCGAGCTGCTCGGTCACTGGTGGTACGAGGGGGTCACGTGGCTGACCGAGGTGCTCGATCAGTGCGCCCGCCAGGAGCTCGCGCTGACGACGCTCGACGATGCGCTGACGCGCCACGAGCCGGCGCCGGCGCCGGCGAGGATCGCGGTCAGCAGCTGGGGCGCGGGCGAGGACCTGCGGACCTGGAGCGGCCCGGCGGTCGCGCAGCTGGCCTGGCAGGCGCGCACCGCGGAGCTCGACGTGCTCGCGGTGACCGACCGGCCGAGCGAGCGCGCGCTGCGCGAGCTGCTCGCGCTGCAGGCGAGCGACTGGGCGTTTCTCGTCACCGGCGGGGGGGCGGGCGAGTATCCCCGCCAACGGGCGCTCGGACACGCACAGGCGCTGGCGCGGGCACTCGCCGGCGACCCCGAGCTCGACCGCTCGGTGCGCAACCTCGCGCCGGTGCTGGCGGGCCGGCCCGCCTGAGGCTCGTCGCGTTTGTGGCAGGCGCCGTCTCGGGCGCGTCCGCTCGACCGCCCGCCGCAGCGCTGCGGCCCGCGAGTGCCCAAGCCAGGGCGCGCAGCGCCCCATATCCGTCCGCCGGGCTACTCCCAGCGGAAGCTTCGCGGCGCCTTGCGCATCCGGATGATGCGCGCGGGCACGCCGGCGACGACGGCGTTCTCGGGCACGTCGCAGGTGACGACGGCGCTCGTGCCGACGACCGAGTTGTTGCCGATCTTGACCCCGCGCAGGACGCACGCGCCGTATCCCATCCACACGTTGTGGCCGATCTCGACATCGCGCTTGTAGATCCCCTGCTCGCGAATCGGCCGCTCGACCTCGACGACCCCGTGGTCGAAGTCGATCATCATCGTGCGGTCGGCGATGATGCACTCGCGCCCGATCGTGATGCGCTGAAAGCAGGAGATCGTGCACTCCTGGCCGAGCACCGACTTGGCGCCGATCGAAACGTGACCCTCGTGCGCGCGCACCTTGGTCCGGTGCCCGAGCCACGACCAGCGGCCGAGCGTGACCGTCGCGTTGCGGCCGATCTCGAACTTCACGCCCGGACAGACGAAGCACACGCCGTCGGTCTTCAGGCGCCCGCGCCAGCGCAGCTTGAGCCACAGCCAGCGCGCGTACAGCGGCAGGTAGCCGCGCATCAGCATGTTGTGCTGCCGGGCGAAGCGCAGGAACGTCAGCAGGCCGCCGTGCAGCGGCGGCGGCGGCCCGCGCACGATTTGCGGCACTGCCGGCGGCATGTCCACGGTCCGAATCGCCACCGCCGCATCGTAATCGGCGGCGCAGGCGCCGGCGGCTTCAGTCGCGCCGGCGCCGCCATGGGCAACGGCGAGCGTCGGTCACAGTCGCGCCGGCGCCACGACGGATAGCGGCGAGCGGCGGTCACGGCCGCGCCGGCGCGACGACGGGCTGCGGCGCGCGGCGGTTGCCTGGCATGATTGCTCGCCCCCGATGAGCTCATCCGACCAGTCCCTCGCCCAGCGCCTGCTCGCAGGTGACCGGCGCGCGCTCGCGCGGGCGATCTCGCTTGTCGAGAACGACGATCCCGCGGGGTGGGCGCTCGTGCGCGAGGTCTACCCGCGCACCGGCAGCGCCTCGATCGTCGGCTTCACCGGGCCGCCCGGGGTCGGCAAGTCGACGCTCGTGGGCGCGCTGACCAAGCTCGAGCGCCAGCGCGGCCGGACGGTCGCGGTGCTGTCGATCGACCCGTCGTCGCCATTCACCAAGGGTGCCCTGCTGGGCGATCGGATCCGGCTGACCGACCACTTCCTGGACCCGGGCGTGTTCATCCGCTCGATGGCGAGCCGCGGGGCGCTCGGCGGGCTCGCCGAGGCGGCACTGCAGGCGGCGCTGCTGATGGACGCCTCCGGCCGCGAGATCGTGCTGCTCGAGACCGTCGGCGTCGGCCAGGGCGAGGTCGACGTGATCGACCACGCGGACACCGTCGTGCTCGTGCTGATGCCCGGCTCGGGTGATTCAATCCAGGCGTTGAAGGCGGGGGTGATGGAGATCCCGGACGTGATCGTGGTCAACAAGGCCGACCATCCGCTCGCCGACACGATGGTGCGCGAGATCAAGGGCGTGCTCGCGCTCGGGCCCCGGCACGGCTGGCAGGTGCCGATCGTGCGCACCGAGGCGGCCCGCGGCGAGGGCACCGAGCGACTCGCCGAGAAGCTCGACGAGCATCGCGCGTTCATCCACGCCGAAGGCAGCCTGTCCGCACGGCGCCGGCGCAACCTGCTCAACGAGGTGCTCGGGATCGCCGCGCACCGGATGCGGCGCGAGCTCGAGGCGGTGGTGCAGGACGACCCCGAGCTGCAGCCGCTGCTGGACCGCGTCGTCGCGCGCGAGCTCGATCCGGCCAGCGCCGCCGCCGCGATCCTCGACCGCGTGCCGGTGTTCGGAGGTAGGGGATGACCAGGTGGCCGATGCGCTGACGGTCCCATTCGCCGTCGCGGCGATCGTGCTGTGCGTCGCCGGCGCGGCGAAGCTGCGCGACCCGTGGCCGGCGGTAAGGGCTGTGGCGAGCGTTCTTGTCGGGCGGGCGAGTGGGGTTGCGGGTGGATCGGGTTGGCTTGCGGGTGGGCGAGCGGCGGCGGCGCTCCTGCGGGTTCTGGCCGCCGGCGAGATCGCGGTTGGCGTTTGGTGCGTGTTGGCGCCCGGCCGCGCGGCGGCGCTGGTGCTCACGGGCGCCTATGCGTGCTTTTGCGGCCTGTCGCTGGTCCTGGCGCGCCGGCGCGTCGCTTGCGGCTGCTTCGGCGGGCACGACGCGCCGGCTTCGCTTGCGCAGCCGCTGCTGAGCGCCGCGCTTGCCGCTGTTGCGGTTGCGGCAGCCGTCCGGACGCCACAGGGGCTTGCCTGGGTCCTCGGCCGGCCGGTCGCAAACGCCGGCGTGCTGGCGCTCGCGATCGGCGCGGCGGTGTACGCGACCGTGCTGGTCCACACCGAGTTGCCGGCGCTGTGGACGGCGTGGAGCGGGAGGCAAGTCTGAGCGAGCTCGGGCGTGCGGGGCTGGGTGAGCGGCGCGCGCGGCTCAGCGAGCGGATCGTTGCCGCGGCCGTAGCGCTGCTGGAGCGACACACCTCGCGCCGAACCGCGATCGCGCGCGCGGCGGTGGCCGGCTCGGCCCTGGCCGTCGCGCCGGTTCGCTATCTCGTCCGGCCCGGGACGGCATGGGCGGTGATCTCGCCCGGCGACTGCGGCCCGAACGCCCTCTGCAACGACGGCTACACGGCCTTCTGCTGCGAGATCGAGGACGGCGACAACACCTGCCCTGCGAATACGTACGTGGCGGGCTGGTGGATGTGCACCAGCTATCAGGGCGGCGGCCTGTGCCACGAGGAGGGCGTCCGGTATTACGTCGACTGCAACCGGATTCCCGGCCGTGTGTTCCCCGGTGGCTGCCAGTGCGCGCTTGGCGACTGCGCACGCCGGCGAGTGGACTGCAACCAGTTTCGCTACGGGCAGTGCAACACCCAGATCGACGGCACGACCGAGGTCGTGTGCAGACTCGTGATCTGCCACAGCCCGGCCACCGTGCCCGGCTGGGGCTGCAACGCGACCGAGTTCGTCGACGACCGGACCTGCGTGCACGAGGCGGACTGCCTGCACGGCCTCGCGGGGCCGCTGCCCGGAGGGGGCGGGGTGTGATCGTCGCGCTGGTGTCGGCCGAGACCGTCCTGCTGGTGCTGGCGCTCGTGCTGGTCACCGGGTTGCTGCGCAGCCATGCGGAGATCCTGCGGCGCCTGGGGACGCCGGCGGACGTGGCCGGTGGCGGTGACGCGCCTGTTGCCGGCGCTGATGGGGGTCCTGCCGGCGCTGAGGACGGGTTGGCCGGCGCTGATGGGGGCTTTGCCGGCGCCGAGGACGGGTTGGCCGGCGCTGGAGGAGATGTCGTCCCTGAGCGTTCCCCCAGGCGAGTCGGCGGCGTGCCGGAGCCGGCGGCGGCGCAGCGCGGTCGCCGGGACGCGCGTGCCGCGCCGATCGGCGGCCCGACCCCCAGCGGCGACGCACTGTCGCTGGACTTCCGCGGTGGCGCCGCCGGCCCGACCCTGCTCGCGTTCCTGACCAGCGGCTGCAGCGGCTGCAGGGAGTTCTGGGACACGCTCGGCGAGCGCCGGCTGCCGCCCGCGGTGCAGACGGTGATCGTGACCCGCAGCCCGGACCGAGAGAGCCCGGCCCGCCTGCGGTCCCTCGCCCCAGCCGAAGTCCCGGTGCTGATGTCCTCCGTGGCCTGGGACGATTATCGGATACCGGGCTCGCCGTACTTTGTCTTAGTCGACGGCTGGATTCGCGGCGAAGGCGTTGCGACCAACTGGCGGGCGCTGGCGTCGCTCGTCAGCGACGCGATCGCCGATCAGGGTGCGAGCGGGCCGGGAGTGAGCGGGCCGGGTGCGGATCGAGAACCGAGCGCCGCCGGCGCGCATCGGCATGCGGTCGGCGCCGCGGCGCGACATGTCGGCGGTGGCGCCACAGGGGCGTCACGCGCGCGCCGCGTCGACGAGCGGTTCTCGGCCGCCGGCATTCCGCCGGGCCACCCGAGCCTTTATCCGGGGGACCCACCGACTGGCTCAGGCTGATGATCGGGCTGTGCGCACTTGGCTGCGTCGCGGCGGCGGTCGCTGCGATCCGGTCCGCCTGGTCGCCGTGAGGCCAATCGATGCTCGCGAGCATCACCCCGCTCGGCGAGCGGGGCAGGCAAGCGCACTGGGGAATCACCCTGACCGTGTTCGCACTCGCGGCAAGCGGCGCCGGCCTGCTCGCGGGTCTGCTTGCCGGGTCGATCGGAGCTGCCGTGACCGACGGCCTGGGCGTCCACCCGCGCTTCGCTCTCCTCGGGGCTGCCGCGCTGGCGGCAGTCGTCCTCGACGCCGGTGTACGAGGAGTCCCCGGCCCGCGGCGGCAGGTCGACGAGCGCTGGCTCGACGAGTACCGCGGCTGGGTGTACGGGCTCGGATAC
>JBEKRJ010000405.1:0-5120 GCA_049518835.1 Solirubrobacteraceae bacterium | reverse complement strand
TGCACGGCGCGAGGATAGGGCACGCGCAACGGGCAGGCGGGCAGCATTGGGCTCGTTCGCGCTCCGTCAGCCTAGCCTCGCCGCGATCGGCTCGATCGACGTGCACTCGCCGTCCAACATCAGCGCCTAGTGGTGCATCCTGCAAGTTCCTGGCGCGATCCCGCGCAGCGGCAGCCGGGAGACGTAGGCCGGTCCACCAGCCGGCGTCGCGATCACACGTCGACGGTCACAAACCGCACGTCGCGACCGGCCGGCGCCGACCACTGCCCGCGCCGCCACGCGATCCGCGTCCCGTCGGCGAGCCGCACCGCCGTGCTGCCGAGCCGGGGCGTCCCCCACAGCGTCGCCTCGAGCGCCCGGCGCGACTCGGGGACGTCGCCGAGGCCGCAGGCGACCTCGCCGGCGGGGTATGTCACCACGATCGAACCAGCCCGGACCCAGACGGGGATCCGCTCCAGCGGCGTCTGCACCACGACCTCGGTGCCGCCGCGGACCAGCGCGCCCGACCACGTCTCGATCCACTCGCCCCGGGGCAGCGCGACCTCACGCTCGGGCGCGCCGTCATCGAGCACCGGCGCCACCCACAGCGACGGTCCGTAGCCGTAGGAGTCGGTGACCGTCCAGCCGCGCGGATCGAGCGGATCGACCAGGCACAGCGGGCGGATGATCGGCAGGCCGGTCGCCGCGGCGGTCCGTGCCGCTGCGCGCACGTAGGGCACTAGCCGCTCGTGCAACAGCACGTACGCCCGATACAGGTCGAGCACGCGCCCGCCGTAGTGCCACGGCTCTTGGGGCATCCGGCCGTGGGCGTGCATCAGCGGCGTGAAGCAGCCGAACTGGGCCCAGCGCAGCAACAGCTCGGGCGGGCAGCGCTCGATCAGCCGGTGGCCGAGGTAGCCGCCGACGTCGTGGGACCAGTTCGAGAAGCCGCTGCAGGCGGCGCTCAACGTCGCCACCACCAGCACCCGCAGCGACCAGAAATCAGACGCCTGGTCGCCGCCCCACGTGTGGCCGTGGGCCTGCTGGCCGCTCCAGCCGCTGCGCGCGAACAGCACGCCGCGGCCAGGGTGGACCTCGTCCAGCGCTCGTTGCAGGCAGATCCGGTGCAAGCCCCCGAGCGACCAGGCAGCGGCCGCACCGTTGCGGCCGTCGGCGAGCCGCACGTCGGCGGGGATGTAGTAACCCTCGCCGTCGTCGCACTTGATCCCCTCGACGCCGAGCGCGAGCACGGCCTTGGCCTGCGCGCGCCACCACTGCTCGGCCGCTTCGCTGGTGAAGTCGATCGGCGACCCGGTTCCCATCCACCATTGCGCGACGAACGGCTCGCCGGCGCCGTCGCGGACGAAGAAGCCGGCGGCGGCGGCCGGCGCGTAGGTCGGGGCTGGCTCGCGGTGCAGGCGCTCTGACTCCGCTTGCGGCGGGATCTGACCGTCGCGCGAATCGAGGTTCACCCATGGCGTCACCCAGACGACGGTCCGCACGCCGTACGCGCGCATCGCCGCGATCATCCCGGGCGCATCGGGGAATTGGTGGGGGTTGAACTCCCAGGTGTTGTATTGCGTCTCCCACGGCGAGTCGATCACGATCGCGTCGAGCGGGATCCGGTGGCGGCGAAAGCCGTGGAAGTCGTCGAACACGTCCTCCTGGTGCTCGTAGACGTCGCGGCTCTTCCAGAACCCGTACCCCCACTCGGGCAGCAGCGCCGGGAATCCCGTCAGGCGGCACAGCGCCCGCAGACACGAGGCCGGCGTCCCGGCGCACAGCAGATGCACACGCAGCGGCCCCGCATGGGCGCGGGTCGAGACCGAGATCCGCCCGTGATCGAGGTCAAAGCGGGTCCCGTTGGCGTCCGTCTGGACCCAGGCGCCATAGCCGCGACTGGACAGCAGCCACGGCACCGGCGCGTAGTCGCCCTGCGGGATGCCGCCGGCGGCCAGCATGTCGGGCGGGCAGTCGGGCCCGGTGTAGCGCCGGTCGGCGCCGAGCTGCACGCCGCGCTCGGCCTGGTCGAGCTGGGTGCCGTGGCGCGCGCCGAGGCCGACGAGACGCTCCTCGGCGCGGCGGTCCCAAGCGATCGCCAGGCGCAGCGGCTCACCGGCGGCGGACAGCTCGAGCTCGACGTGCTCGCGCCGGGGAATCGCAACGCGCAGCCGCGCCTCGCGCCCGCCCTGCAGCGTCACCGCCAGCTCGACGCCGTGCTCGTCGCGCGTTGCGACCTCGGCGCGCAGCCCGCGTTGCGCCGGCGAGCGCTCCTCGCGCGCCAGCACGCCTTCGGTGAACTGGACGAAGTGATCGTGGATCGTGCCGTCCGCCACCCAGATCCCGCCGGCGCGCAACAGCCGCCGGCCGGCGCGCCGGATCGTCAGCGTGAACGGCCGCAAGCCGATCTCGACGACAACCGAGCCGCGCGTCAACGCGACCGCGTCGGTGCGTGCAAAGATCATCGGCGGGCCGTCGGAGAGCACCGAGAAAGATTCTCCGGCGGCGGGCGTGACCTGCAGACGTTCACCAAAAGGTCACAGGACATGCTCGCCTTCTTTACGAATCCGGCCGGTTGCGGACCGATGTTTAAGTGTATGAACGAGACTAGCCGCGCCGACATGCACGTGCACTCGACCGCCTCGCAGCTCTCCAAGCTGGGGATTCAGCGCTCGCTGCACCTTCCGGAGTGCGCCACCCCGCCCGAACAGGTCTACGAGCTTGCAAAGCGGCGCGGGATGGACTTCGTGACGATCACCGATCACGACACGATCGACGGCGCGCTGTCGCTCGATCAGCTGTCCGACACGTTCGTGTCCGAGGAGCTGACCGCGTGGTTCAAGGGCGAGCCCCAGGCGGTGCACGTGCTCTGCTACGGGATCACGCCCGACGATCACGAGTGGCTGCAAGCCCACAACGACGATGTCGAGGGATGCGCGTCGTACCTGCACGCGCACGACATCACCGCGGCGCTTGCGCATCCGTTCTACGCGGTCCAGGCGCCTCTGACCGCGCGCCACCGGCGCCGGCTCGCGCAGCTGTTCCCGATCTGGGAGACGCGTAACGGCTCGCGGGCAAAAGAGCTCAACCTGCCGGCGTTCGTCTACATCGAGACCCACGGAGGCACCGCGATCGGTGGCTCAGACGATCACGCCGGCATCGACATCGGGCGCACGTTCACGGACACCCCGCGAGCGACGACGCCCGAACAGTTTCTCGCTCACATCCGCGCCGGCCAGGCGGGCGCGCACGGAGCCCAAGGCAGCGCCGCGAAGTGGGCCCACGCCGCGATGGCACTCGCGATCCGCGCACTGGGACGCCCCGAGGGCGCGCAGCGGCCAGACCCCGCCGCGGTGCTCGCGATCGTCGAGCGCGTGATGCGCGAAGGCGACGTGCGCCACGGCGCGGTCACCGGCGACCTCGGCCCGGGCGACGCACACGCGCTACTGCGCGGCTGGCTGCTGGCGATGGACCTCGACATCGACGAGTGCAACCTGCTCGAGCTGCTGCAGGAGGGCGAGCTGAGCCACCCCGACCTCGAGCGCCGCGCCCGGCGGATCCACGAGCGCAAACTCAAGGGCGCGGTCGACGAGATCGTCGCGATGACCGCTCGCGGCACCGCGCTCGACCTCCATCGCAGCTCGCTGGCGCTGTTCGACGCGTGCATGCCGGCGATCCCGTACGCGGTCGCGTCGGCGTTCCTGGGACGTGAGAAGTTCAAGCTCACGCGCAGCGACGGGGATCGGCCGCGAGTCGCGCTGGTCGCGGACGGCCTCGGCGCAATGCACGGCGTGACGCACACGATCAGGCAGATCCGCGAGCGCGGCGTGCCCGGGTTCGAGGTAGAGGTGAGCGGCACCGACGCCGACGTCGACCGCCCGCTGAGCGCGGTCGCCGAGATCGAGATCCCCTTCTACCCGGGGCTCAAGGTCGGCGTCCCGAGCCTGCCGGCGATCGTCGATGCGCTCGCCGAGGGCCGCTATGACCTCGTCCACCTGTGCTCGCCGGGGCCGTCCGGGCTCGCCGCGTGGCTCGTCGCGCGCGTGCTCGAGCTGCCGGTGCTCGGCAGCTACCACACCGAGCTGGCGGCGTACGCGGGACTGCGCACCGGCGACGCGCAGCTCGAGGCGCTCGCGGCGATCGGGCTCGGCGCCTTCTACGGCGCCTGCGACCACGTCCTCTCCCCCAGCCCCGCGAGCGACGAGCGGCTCGCCCGCCTAGGGATCGCCACCGAGCGGATCGGCCGCTGGGACCGCGGCGTCGACCTCGGGCGCTTTGATCCAGGGCTGCGCACGCCCGGAATCCTCCCCGCCGGCGTGATCAACGTGCTGTACGCCGGCCGCCTGACGAGCGAGAAGGGGATCGAGCTGCTGGCCGATGCGTTCCTCGCCGCCCGCTGGCGCGACCCGCGGCTGCATCTCGCGCTCGCCGGCGGCGGCCCCGAGCAGGAGCAGCTGCGCGAGCGGCTCGGCGACCACGTCACGTTCCTGGGCTGGCTCGAGGGGGAGGCGCTGGCGCGCGCATACGCGAGCGCCGACGTGTTCCTGTTCGCGAGCCGCACCGACACGTTCGGACAGGTGATCCTGGAGGCGCAGGCCAGCGGCCTGCCGGTGGTGGCGGTCGCCGAGGGCGGCCCGCTGTCGCTGATCACCGGCGGCGAGACCGGCGTGCTGGCCCCGGCCGACGCGCAGGCGCTCGCCGATGCGCTGCTGTCGCTGGTGGCCGCGCCGCTGCGGGCCGAGCGGATCCGGCGCGCGGCGCTGGCGGCCGTCAAGGGACGTACGTGGGAGGCCGCCTTCGAGCAGCTGGCGTCGGGCTACCGCAGCGCGCTGGGCGACCGCGAAGCGGCGGCTGCCGTGCGCTACGTCGCGTGAGCGTGCCGTGGGGGCCACAGGCGCGGCCCGTCGCTGGCGCGTGAGCTGATGGCTTGGCGGCGAGGCCAGCGGTGGCGCGCCCCGGACTATGCCACCCCCACCCCAACGCGCAGCGGCCGGCTGGTCGCCGGCCGCCTGAACGCGATCGCCCGCTGGCGCGATTAGTAGTAGCCGTAGCCGCCGTAGCCGCGATAGCCGCCGTACCCGCCATAGCCGTAGCCGCCGTAGCCGCCGGCGCTATAGCCGCCGTAGCCGCCGGCGCTCTGC
>JBEKRJ010000404.1:0-5121 GCA_049518835.1 Solirubrobacteraceae bacterium | reverse complement strand
GGGAGCCTGTCGCCAATCGGATCGAGCAGCCCCCGGGAGTTTGCTGCGACACGCGCGGGTCGACGAGGCTGTCAGCGAGCGAGGCGAGGGAAGGGAGCGTGAAGCGGCGTTGACGCGCTGTTGTTCACCACGGCGGTGGTGTGGTGAGCTGCTCGATGATCTCGGCGATCAGAGCTCTGGCTTGTGCACGGTCAGCGTGAAGGTGATCGGCCCATCGTGGAGGCGGTAGGAGATCAGGATTCTGTTGGGCGACAGCGTGATTGACGATGTCAACGTCACCGAAGGCGACGAACGGAGGGGGCGCACGAAGTAACGAAAGAAGTGGTTCGTCGGCTGGCGCGGCGCACTTGGTCGCCCGCGTGACGTTCGCAGTTCGGGACCCGATCGGGGCAAAGGAACGTAGGCCCCCTCCCGCCTTTCATCGTGGCGCCCGCGCGCCGCGGCCGTCAAGGTCGTTCGTCCGGTGGGGCGCTCCACCTTGACTGCCGCGACGCGCGGGCGCGTCTGAACGGCGGGGAGGGGACCTGGTTTTTCAGGTGGTCTGCGGGGCGTTTTGCCAGAGTTCGGCAGGGCGCCCGGCGGTGGACATCTTGCGATGGGTGACGCGGCCGGCGAGCGCGAGCGCGGCTAGTGCCCGTTGGATTTCGGCGGCTGAGCGGTTGTGGGCCAGGACGTCTGAGATCTGGCTGCGGGTGAGGCCGTTGGGGTTGGCGGTGAGCGCTTGGTGGATCTGTTCTGCTAGGGGGTCGCCGGTGGCGTCTGATAGCGCCCACGCGGCAGACCGCGCGGCGTAGTCCCATAGCGCCAGGGCGGCGCGTAGGTGCTCGGCTTTGATTGTGTGTTCGCCGTCTGAGAGGGCGTAGAGCAGCGAGAGTCTGATCGCGTGCGCCTCGGCGCGAGCCTGAAGCGCGCCGGCCAGCCCGGCGGGCTCGGGGTCGGCCAGGCGGGCGTAGGCCCAGTGCCACAGCTCGCGCGCGTGCTGATCGAATCGCACATGGCCGGCTGAGCGCGCGTTCTGGAGCGCGCCGGCGAGCACGCGTTTTAGCCCGGTGCCGGCGAGCGGGTCTGGGTGACCGCCCTCGGGTAGCAGTCGGTGGCGTCGGCAGGCGATCCAGATAAACCGGTTAGCCAGGCCGTTTGCCAGCTCGAGCGTTGAGAGGTGGTGGCGTAACTCGGCTTGGGTGATGTGACCGATCAGCGAGATGTGGGGTGTCTGCGCGCGCGCTGGGGATGTGCGCGCGAGCAGTTGCAGCGGCCTTGAGTCCCAGGCCAGGCGGAGCGTTGGCGAGAGCGTCGAGAGTTCGCGGTGGGAGGCTTTGAGGACGGTCGCAAACTCCGGTTCGACGACCAGCAGGCGGCGGTCGTGCACGCTCGGGTCGAGCGGTCCTGGCGCAGGGTTCTCGCGCTCTGCGACTGCGGCGACGAGACCCTCGCCTGATACCAGGCCGGACTGGATGTGCGAGGAGAGTCGCGGGTCTGCGTGTAGGATCAGCGCCCGCGCGTGGTCCCAGGCGGTCCCCTTGCGCGAGCGCGATGAGTCGCCGACGAGGACCACGAACGCGTTTGGGTGATGGCGGGTGGCTTCGAGTTGAAAGTAGGCGTTGCGGCCGACGGCCACCCCGAACGCGACCAGCAGTTGGGCGAGGATCGCGATTGGATCGGCTTCTGTGTGCGGCGCGATCCGTTTGGCGATCTCGCCCGCCAGGCCGCAGTAGACCGCCGGGCCGGGCGGGGCGGGAAAGCCCTGAGGGGCGGGCAGCTCGGTGCCGGTGCTGCGGCCGTCGGGCGCTGACTGGTCGCCTGAAGGCGCGTGTGGCGTGAGCGGATCGTCGCTTTGTGTAGCGGTGGCGGTCATTCGGCCTGCACCTCGGTGAGCGCTGTCTGCGCGCAGCTGAGATCGACGATCGCTTTGCCCTGCGCGTAGGCGCAGATCAACGCCTGGACGGCGAGGTTGTTCAGCGCGCGCGGCAGCCCGCGTGAGGCGGAGTGCAAAAGGTCCAGCGCGTCGTCTGAGTAAAGGCGGTCAGAGCGCCCGGCGAGCGCGAGGTGGTGGGCGACGTACCCGGAGGACTCTTCGCGGTCCATGCCGCAAAGCTCGTAGCGCAGCGCAATCCGCTGATCGAGCGCCGCGAACGTGCCGACGCGCAGGTAGCGGCGCAGCTGGGGCTGGCCGAGCAAGATCAACGACAGCGGCGAGCGCGAGTCCATCTGGCAGTTGGTCAGCATCCGCAGCTCCTCGAGCTGTGAGGGCGAGAGCAGGTGCGCCTCGTCGATCGCCAGCACAACCTGCTTTTGGCGTTCGTCGGCCTCGCGCTCGATCAGCTCGTAGGCGGTGTTGATCAGCTCTGACTTGTGAAAGCGAACGCGCCCGCCCAACGAGTGGATCAGCCCCTGGTAGATGCCACGTTCGCCGACGGCCGGATTGGGCAGATAGCAGACGGTGTGGCGCGAGCGGTCAAGCGGCTCGACGGCCGCCCGCAGCGCGGTCGTCTTGCCCGAGCCGACCTCGCCGCAGATCAGGCCGATCTGACCGTGAGCGATCACAAACGCGATCCGCGCCGAGGCCTGACCATGCGCGCACGAGCGAAACAGACGCGCGGACGGGATCTGGCGCGAGAACGGCAGGCGTGAGAAGCCGAAGTGCCCCTGCAGTTGATCGAGGCTCATCGTTGGTCCTCGTGGTTGTCGTGGCGACTGTCGGCGCGGCCGTCGCGCTCGCCGACGTCCCCGCCGATCACGCGGCGGTAGTCGATCGGCCGCTGGTCGCGGCGGTGCTCGCGCTCGAGCAGCTCCAGGTAGTCGATCCCGGTGCTCGGCGCCGGCTGGCGCTCAGGCGGCTGGGGCGCACCCGCGCGCGGGTGGGCGTGGCGCGAGATCACGTGAGGCTTGGCATAGCCAAACCGTCGCTCGCCCAAACGGATCTCCACCCGCCCCAGCTCGTGCGGGTCGAAGTAAAGCGTGACCTCACGGCCACGCAACGCGTCGTCGACCTCGTAGGTGTTTCCATGCAGCGACACGAGCGGCACCTTCGGGCCGACCTTCCGGCGCTCGTGCCACAAAAACGCCTCGGTCAGCTCCGCCTCGGTGCCATAGCGCGGGCGCAACCGCGCATAGCGCTCGGCCGGGCGCTCGCCAGTCTCGGAGTGGGGTCGATCGTGGTAGCCGCGCGCCAGCCACGCCCACAGCAAGCGGTTTAGCTGGGCAAGATCCTCCGGCGGTCGCGTCTTGACCTCGGTCAAAAACCGGCTGCGCAACGTCGCAAAAAACCGTTCCAGCTTGCCGCGACCCTCCGGCCGGCGCGGGCGTGAATGCACAAGCGCGATCCCCAGCCGCGCGCAGATCTGTTCAAGACGCCCGGAAGAGAAAATCTGGCCGTTATCACAGTAAAGGCGATCCGGCAGTCCGTGCGCTTGAAAGGCGCAGCGCAGCACGCCTTCCAGTCGAACGGTCGACTCGGCAAACACAAACCGCGCGCCGGGGATGTAGCGCGAATGGTCGTCCTCGATGCACATCAAGATCGCCTTGCGCGAACCAACCGCCGGCCCGTGCATGCAGTCGGCGATCCACAGCTCGTTAGCGCGCTCTGCCTCAAAGCGCCGAAAGCTCGGGCCGCATGACCGAGCGCCACCCCGGCCTCCCAGGCCCGAGCGCGCCAGATGACGCTGGATCGTGCGGGCCGCCGGCGCCCGCTTTGGCTTGCGCCCCTTCGGCCGCGGCCCGGTCGACCTCCACGCGCGCGATGATCTCCGCGATCTGCGCGCCCGTGCGCTCGGACGCCTCAGACTTGAGCGCGACCGCCAACTCGAGCAACCCGGCGTCTGAGCGCGCGCCGCGCTGACGCGCGCGCCGATGCAACGCGCGAAAGCCGCCCGCCCGATACGCCCGCACCCAACGGTCCACGCTCGAGCGCGACACCGACCGCAACGACCCGTCCACGTACCGGTGCACCGAAGCCGTCAACGCACGCGCCAGCGCACCGCGCTCGGCGCGCGTCAACGAAGGCTCCAGCAACTCCCGAATCAAGCCATAGCGCCACAACGCTTCGGCCTCACGTCGGTCCTCTAACACTCCAAATCGCTCCTTCCTCGCTGACACGAGCAAGGTGAACACAAATCGCCTGAAATTTGGAGCGCAGAGTTATGTGGACTGCTCGGGCGCGATCAGCCGGCCGGCCGTCACACGCGAACAAAACCCCCACAGACCATCTGAGGCCGGCTCGCCGAAACGCTCGGTGGCCGCCGCATACGCGCTCATCAGCGCTTCGAGCAACGCCTCAAACGGCCCCGGGAGCGGGCCGGGCGGCGCGCGTGCGAGCTCCGCGCCAAGCTCGACCGCAATCCCAAGCAACCGACGACGCCAACGCACCGCGCCCGACCGCGCCCGCGAAAGCCAGCTACGGACCGTCGCCTCGCAGATCAAAAGCACGCTCGCGATCCGGCGATGGCCCTGACCGTCAGCCGCCCTGACCAATGCAAACCCGATCGACCGCACAACATCGCGACGGAACGCCAACAGAAAACTCGGCCTGAGCGCGTGCGTAGCCCCACACGCCCCACGGCAAACCGCGCGACGCAACCAAATCTGGCGGGTGACCTCACCCAACCGGACAAAACGCAGATAGCCCGTGTTCGGCCACAAACGAAGCTCGCCGTCGCACTCAGGGCAGCGGGCCTCATCCGGCAGCCCAGGACCAACCCCGCGCTCAATCATCGCCTCGACTTCACCGACCGGAACCTCTACGCTCAACACGCTTAATGCCAGGCGGGGCCCTCCTGCGATCTAGCCAAAACCGAGGGGGGTCCCGCCGCTCGCTTTCGCGGACAAGCATCACACGCGCGCCAGCTAACAGCAGGGCAGGCCGCACACGGATCGGCCTGGCCCACAAGGATGGGCACGCTCGATGGCGCCAAAGGCGCCCTACATGGTCAACGAGAGTGGCGCCCTACAGACTGTCGTGCTCTGAGCGACGTCTGTGCCGGTCATCGCGCCTGCTCTCGAAGAGTGAGGAGCTGGTCGTACTCCGAGAGCCCGGGCGTGGGGCGCTCGCTGACCGCGAGGCGCTCTGCGAGCCCGTCCAACGGCACCACCGCCGGTCGCTCAGCGCGACGGGCGAGGATCTGG
>JBEKRJ010000403.1:0-5121 GCA_049518835.1 Solirubrobacteraceae bacterium | reverse complement strand
GGCACGGTGCTTCAGGCGGCAACGCTTGGGTCGCTGGAGGAGGAGTCGGCGTCGCGTTTGCGGTGGCGTGGTCGAGGGGCGGCCCAGTGTTTGATCATCGGTGGGTGGGCGCTGCCGGCGCTTGACTTTGTTGGGCTTGTGGCTGGGTTTGCGTTCGCGTTGGCGCTGACGCCGGATGCCGGCGATCGGCTGCTGCTGGCCGTGTTTCCGTTTTTGGGTGTGTTGGTGCTTGCGGCGCGTGGGGCGTATGTCGTGCGGCTGCGGTTGATCGTGCTCGACAGCCTGGGTCTGGCTGTGGGTTCGATCTCGGTTGCGGCGATGTGTTCGCTCGCGTTGGGGGTGCTGGTGCGTGCGGGCGATCCGGGGTTATTAGTGTTGGCGTGGCTGCTTGGGATCGCCTGCGTTGGTGTGGCGCGGTCCTTGTTCACTTTGTCGCAGCAGCGCTGCCGGGCCGCGGGTCGCAGCGCCCGCCGGACGGTTGTCGTCGGGGCTGGCGAGGTCGGCGCGCGTGTTGGCCGGCGGCTGGCGCGGTCGCCTGCCTATGGTCTGGTGCCGATTGGCTACATTGATGACGATCCGCCGGCGGCCGACGCGGTCGGAGGTCGCCCGGTGCCGGTGCTGGGGCCGGCGAGTGAGCTTGAGCGGTTGGTTGAGGCTTACCGCGTCGAGCACGTGATTGTCGCGTTCTCGGGCACCGCCGATAGCGAGCTGCTGCCGGTTCTGCGGCGGTGCGCGGCGCGGGGCGTGGGCGTGTCGCTGGTGCCGAGATTGTTTGACCTGATCAACAGCCGCCTTGCGTGTGAGCCGGTCGGCGGTCTGCCGGTCGCGACCCTGCGCAGCACCAATCCGTTGGGAGCGACGTTTGCGCTCAAGCACGGTCTCGACCGCGTGCTGGCGGTGGTCTTGATCGTCGTCTTGGCGCCGCTGCTGGCGGTCATCGCGCTGCTGGTCAGGCGTCTGTCGCCGGGTCCTGTGCTGTTTCGCCAGCGCCGTATCGGCCGCGACAATCACCCGTTCGATGTCCTGAAGTTCCGGACCATGACCCACGAGCAGCCGCCCCCAGGGTTCGTGCCCTCTGAGGGGTCGGCGCCCGGCGGCGTGGAGGGAGTGGACCGCCGGACGGGCTTCGGGCGCTGGCTTCGGCGAACGTCGCTCGACGAGTTGCCGCAGCTGTTCAATGTCGCTCGCGGACAGATGAGCCTCGTCGGTCCGCGCCCCGAACGCCCGCAGTACGCCCAGACGTTCTCCGTCGACGTCGCCCGCTTCGCCGAGCGCCACCGTGTGCGGGGCGGGATCACCGGCCTGTCGCAGGTCCATGGACTTCGCGGACAGTGCGCGATCGCAGATCGCGTCGAGCTCGACAACTACTACATCGAAAACTGGTCGCCGTGGCTGGACCTCAAGATCCTGTTGATGACCATCGTCGCCGTCATGAAACCCGCCGAATAGAGCCGCAGAACGAGCCACCATGCCCGGCGTCCTAGTCTTCTGTATCACAGTGATCGATTGGGGCGTGCAATGAGGGTTGCTGATGTCGATGGTTGAAGGCACGGTGCTTCAGGCGGCAACGCTTGGGTCGCTGGAGGAGGAGTCGGCGGCGTCGCGTGTGCGGCGGCGTAGTCGAAGGGCGGCCCAGTGTTTGATCATCGGTGGGTGGGCGCGATCGCAGATCGCGTGGAGCTCGACAACTACTACATCGAAAACTGGTCGCTGTGGCTGGACCTCAAGATCCTGTTGATGACCATCGTCGCCGTCGTGAAACCCGCCGAATAGAGCCGCACAACCAGCCACCATGCCCAACGTCCTAGTCCTCTGCTATCACGCCGTCAGCGACCGCTGGAATGCCCCACTATCGGTCACACCCAACGACCTAAGACGGCAGCTGACGAGGCTGGTGTCGCGTGGCTGGCAAGGCGCAACGTTCACCGACGCGGTGCTGGCGCCCGCCCATCGCCGTACGCTTGCGGTCACCTTCGACGACGCATTTGACTCCGTGCGAACGCTCGCGGCTCCGATCCTGGCCGAGCTCGGGCTCCCGGGCACCGTGTTCGTCGCGACCGATTGGCCAGGCCGCGCACTGCAGTGGCCGGAGGTCGCGGGTTGGCGCGATACTCCGCATGCCGACGAGCTGCAGGCGATGTCGTGGGACGCGCTTCGCGCTCTAGCGGCATCTGGATGGGAGATCGGGGCGCACACGTGCTCGCACCCGCACCTCTCGCGACTCGCGTTTGACGCGATCGTCGCCGAATTGAAGCAATCGCGTGCCATTTGCGAGCAGCAGCTCGGGATCGCCTGCCAGTCACTCGCTCATCCGTTCGGAGACACTGACGACCGCGTGCGCGCCGCGGCCGCGGCCGCCGGCTACGCCGCCGCTGCCGGCCTCTCTGCTGCCGCGTTCGTTACCCGGGATCGCTTCAACTGGCCGCGCGTCGGCGTCTGGCACGATGAGCCCGACTGGCGGTTCAACGTCAAAGTTTCACCCGCGACCTCATATCTTCGCCGCTGGCGCGTCGCCAGCGCGCTCGACCGCGCCCGTAAGCGTGTGTACTGCACAGGCCCGCGAACGCGCAGCATCAGCGCTGGCGGTTCGTCCAATCTGTCCTCTGCCGCCGACGCGTCAGCAGGCGCCGCGGAGGGCCCCTATCGGCGGATCAGCGGCCCGACAGCACGGCCCGCGGCGCCGATTCCCCTGGCAGAGCTGCAACCCCGTGAGCTTGCCGCGTGGCGCGATCTCGCCGCTCGGGTGGTCGAGCCCAACCCGTTCTTCGAGCCCGAGTGTGTCCTGCCGGCGGCCCGTCACCTCGGCGCCTCGGAAGTCGGCCTGCTGGTCGTGCAGGACGGCGCGGGCGAGTGGCTAGGCTGCATGCCGGTCAGTCCGTGGCTGCGAAGCGGGCGCGCCCGCGTTCCCGTGCTCTCCGGCTGGCGTCATCTCTACGCGTTCCTAGGTACGCCGCTCGTGGCCCGGTCCGAGGTCGAAGTCGCGACCGAGCGGCTGCTCGAGAGCTTGCTTCGAGCTAGCCGCTTGGGGATCGTGGCGCTTCCGCAGCTAGGCGACGACGGGCCGGTGACGGCCGGTCTGCTTGCCGTGCTTGCAAAGGGCGGAGGCCGCCCAGCGCATCACCGCTCGTTTGAGCGCGCGGTGATGCGCCGCGCCACGCTGGCAGACGGTGTCGAGGCGTTGCTCTCCTCGCGTCACCGCCGCGATCTGCGACGCCTCGAGCGGCGCCTGGGCGAGCAGCTCGGCAGTCCGCTGGAAGTCCGCGACGAGAGCCAGCGGGCGGCCGCCGTGGATGGCTTCATGGTGCTCGAGGCTGCCGGCTGGAAGGGCGACCGCGGCACCGCGATCCACTCGCGGGCCGCTCACCGGGAGTTCTTTTGCGAGCTCTGCGATGGCTTTCGCGCGAGCGGACGGTTGCAGCTGCTCGCCCTCGGGAATTCGGAGCAGACGGTGAGCTACAAATGTAACCTTTTGACTGAAGACGCCGTGTTCTGCGTCAAGGTCGCGTTCGATGAGTCGCTCGGTCACTACCGACCTGGGCTGCAGCTCGAGTTGAGGATGCTCAAGCTGTTTCGCGATCACATGCAACAGACATGGATGGACTCGTGCGCCGACCCCGACAGCGAGCTGTTCAGGCGCCTATGGCCGGACAGACGGCCGATCGGCTCGTATGTTTTGAGCGCGTCTCACGGTGTGGGGTCACTGATCAAGTGGGGCGCCACACGATTGGAAACCCGCGCGACAGCCGCCGGCGCATGATCGCTGGCCACCGCGGCGGCAGATGAACGCAGCGAAGTCGATAACGGACCGGAGAGCTCGTCCGAATCCGCTCTCGTGACGAGATCGAGGCAACGCTCGATGACGACGGGACGCTCCAGCTACGCGGACGCGGCAGCGCCGCGAGGACGCCGAGCGAGGGCGGCTGCACGAACCGTAGGCGGCGACTCCTGGAGCACCGCCGCCGCCGAGGCGTGCGTGCGTGAGATTGCCAGTAGTGTCGGACCGAGCGCGAACACCATCCACAGTTGTTTGGAGAACTCTCCCGACAGAAAGAAGTCAGACACCAAGAAACCAACGAGACACAGCACGACACAGCGAGACATGATCTCGAGGTCGCGTTCTCCCAGCCGCTCGAACGCTCTCGCCGCCCGTACGGCGGCGACCATCGAGCCGATGATGATCGACAGCAGCGCAATGAGACCCGGCAATCCGAGGTCGGCTTGCAACTCGAGGTACATGTTGTGAGCCACCTTGGGAGTGTCGACGATCAGGTCGGCCCGCGTGAGCGCGCCGGGATCGTTGAGATAGTGAATCGAAGCAACCGTGAAGTTGCCCGCGCCGACACCGACAATCGGGTTCGATTGCACCATTCGCCATCCCACGGCCCAGATCGTGGATCGCCCACTCGTGTCACTGCTCTCTACGCGCGTGCGCGCGAAGCCCGAAGCGACTACCCCGTAATACGTGACCGTCCCGAACGCCCCAAGTACGAGCATCACCGCCGCCCACTTGCGCCACCTACCGCCGAACACGACGCCCGCGACCATCATCACCCCCAGCGCCAGAAGCCCTGAACGCGAAAGGGTGTTCACCATGCCGACGAGCGAGATCAGCACCGCGATGATCGCCAATAGCCGCAGCAACGGTGCGTCGCGCAGGACCGCCGCAAGGCCAATCGCCAAGGCGATTGCGGCGACCAAGACCGCCGCCTGATCATTGGCGTCGCCGACAGCCCCCGACAACCGGCCGGCTTGCGCGGCGACCGTCGTCGCCTGGATCGGATGAAGGAACCCGTAGACGGCCGAAATCACGGCGCCGAGGACGAGTGCTGCCGCGAACCACAAGACGTAGTTGCGACGCCGCATAGTCGCGAACACGATCGGGACGAGCAGGAAGTTCAGGAAGTAGCGATACGTGTCGGTGAGCGCATGTCCGGTGCTCTCGGCCCATGCAACGCTCATCGCCGACCAGGCCACGAGCACAACGCCGCCTACCACCACCGCGGGACTGGTTTCAAGCATCGACTCGCCGTCACGCCGCAACGGCTGCGAGCTCGCGATCCACGACGCGAACAGCAGCAGCCCGGCGATCTTCATGAAGCTGGCGCCGGTGCCTCCCGAGCG
>JBEKRJ010000402.1:0-5123 GCA_049518835.1 Solirubrobacteraceae bacterium | reverse complement strand
CCGGAGGCTACGACGACGCGCGCGCGCGTCAGCGGGGTCGCCGCGCTCCTAACCGCCGCGAGCGTGTTGGCGCAGGGGACGGGCTTCATTACTGGCCCGCTGCTTGCGCGGGCCCTGGGCGCCGCCGGGCGGGGGGATCTTCAGGCTGTGATCGTGCCCTTGACGCTCGTGCCGGCGCTCCTCGGCTTCGGCATTGCTCCGTACGCATACCGGACCCTGCCGCGCGGGCGGTCGGTCCAGGAGGTGCTCCCCTCGCTTGGACTTCCACTGCTCGTTGTCGGGATGGTGACCGCGGCGTGCGCGATCCCGGTCGCCGACGTGCTCGCGGCCGGCCGGGCGACGGTGCGGCTATGGCTGATCATCGGCTTGATCTTGACACCGCTCTCACTGCTGGTCCTGCTGTTGAACTCGAGCCTGATTTCGCTCGAGCGCTGGCGCTCCGTGGTAGGCGTGAGCCTGAGCCCGTTCCTGGTGGCGTTGGTCGCGACCCCGGCCCTGTTCGTGATCGGTGACCTGACGGTCGCGACTGCCGCGGCCATCGTGATCGCCGGAATGCTGCTCCAGATCGTGCCGGGTGTCACCCTGCTGCTCGAGGCACGCCGGCCGGTGTTCGACCTCCCACTTGCGCGAGCGGGCATTGCTTTCGGTCTGAAATCATGGCTGGGGGGATTGGCGCAGACGGCCAACGCACGTGCCGATCAGCTGCTGATGATCACGCTCGTCCCGGCTCAGCAGCTCGGGCTGTACGCCGTCGCAACCACGCTCTCGAGCGCCTATGGCCTTGTCAGTGGTGCGCTCGCTCCGCCGCTGATGCCGCGAATCGCCGCCGGCGAGCGCCAGTTGATGCCGCTGGCGGTGCGGATGACGCTGCTGCTGACGATCGGCTTGAGTCTTGCGGTCGCGCTGATCACGCCACTAGTCCTGTCGGTGCTGTTCGGCCCGCAGTTCCGGGGCGCTGGTCCGATGGCGTTCGTGCTGCTCGGCGCGAGCATCCCCCTGGCGGGAGCGAGCGTGCTGAGCTCCGCGCTTCAGGCCGACGGCGCGCCCGTGATTGCCTCGTTTGCCGAGGGGATCGCGTTGGTGATCACCGGCGTCGGGCTGTTCTTGCTGCTTCCACCGTTGCAGGGCATGGGCGCCGCGATCGTCAGCCTCGCGGCGTACAGCGCGAGTTTCATCTACCAGCTCGCGATGGCGGCGCGGCGAATCGGCGTGCCCGTGCGCGAGTTCCTGGTCGTGGGCCGGGCGGACGTTGTCTGGGCGCGTAGCCGCGCCGCTGAGCTGACCCTTCGGCTGAGGGCGGCGATATGACGGGTACGCAGCGACGTCTCGGCTCTGCTCCGTCCGCTGATGACGCCGGGCAGGACATCGGTGCCACTGTGGTGGTCGCCACTTATCACCGAGTCAATCGCCTCGCCGCGTGCATGACGGGCCTGCGGTCGCAGTCGC
Source organism: Solirubrobacteraceae bacterium (assembly GCA_049518835.1). Classification (GTDB taxonomy): domain Bacteria; phylum Actinomycetota; class Thermoleophilia; order Solirubrobacterales; family Solirubrobacteraceae; genus Palsa-465. The sequence goes on along the minus strand of JBEKRJ010000402.1, from coordinate 3,677 downwards.
GGCCGCCGGACGAGGTGCTCGTCGTCGTCCACTCCTCCGACGAGGCTGGGGCCGAGCTTGTGCGGCGCCTCGCGCGCGACTGGCCCGTGCTGCGGTGCCTCCCTGTCGAGCAGCCGGGAACGGTCGCCGCGTACGCCCGCGGCCTTGCCGCCGCGCGTGGGGCGGTCGTGGCCTACGTCGATGACGACGCGGTGCCGCGCGTCGACTGGCTCGAGCGGATCGTCGCGACGTTCGAGAGCGACGAGCGGATCGCAGCCGTCGGGGGGCGCGACCTCGTCTTCGAGAACGGGCATGTGGCATACGAGCCGGGCAGCAGAGGAGCTCGCGTTTCGGGTTCGCTCGTGGGACGTCTCAGATGGTTCGGTCGGATGCTCGGAAACCACCACATCGGGGTCGGGGCGCCGCGCGACGTCGATGTCATCAAGGGTGCCAACATGAGCTTTCGCCGCGCGGCGGTCGCGGCGATCGGGTTCGACGAGCGCCTCCGCGGTCACGGAGCGCAGGTCCATTCCGAGTTATCGATCTGCCTGCCGCTCAGGCGCCGGGGCCTGCGGGTCGTCTACGACCCGCAGATCGAGGTCGCGCACTACCCCGCGCCTCGGCTATACGGTGACCAGCGCGACACCCTCGATCGTAAAGCCGTGTTCGCGTGGGCCCACAACGAGTCGCTTCAGATCCTCGATCACCTCGGCGCCGCGCGTCGGCTCGTGTTCTCGGCCTGGGCGCTCGCAATCGGAAGCAGCGAGGCGCCGGGCCTCGCTGTCCTGGTCCGGGACCTGGTCGAGCGCCGGCCTCGCACGTGGACGAGGTTCGCTGCGGCGCAACGCGGCCGCGCGGCGGCGTGGAGGACCATGCGGACGCCGCGAGCCGCGGCATCCGAACTGCTGCCGTGCCTCCTGCATCGCCCGGAGCTCCGCTGGCGGCAGCGCCACGTGTTCGGGGCACTACGGCTGCGCCCAGCGGTCGCCCAGCACAGCGATCCGGAGGCCGCGCTGCTGAAGCGATACGCAGCCGACGCAGAGGTGATCGTCGAGCTCGGGGTCGCCGAGGGCGGCTCGGCCGCGGAGCTGCGCAGCGTGATGTCTCCGACGGGCCGCCTGTACCTCGTCGATCCGTATGAGCCGGGGCGGCTCGGTCTCTCGATGGCGCGGATCGTCGCGCGCCGGACGGTCAATCGTGTCCGCCGCGGACGCGTCACGTGGCTGCGGCTGCGCAGTGACGCGGCGGTTCGCGGCTGGAGCAAGGCGATCAGCTTTCTGATGATCGATGCCGACCACAGCTACGAACGCGCCGCCAGCGATTGGTACAACTGGACGCCGTTCGTCGAGCCCGGAGGTTACGTCGCGCTCCACGACTCGGCCGTGTTTCCGGGCGGCTGGACGAATGCGCGCTCCGGGCCGGTCCAGCTCCTGAAGGAGATCCGCCAGCGCGCACCGGAGTGGGTGCTCGTCGACCAGGCCGATTCGCTCAGCGTCGTGCGGCGCGGCGATGAAGCAGGCGTGGCCGATGGTGAGCGGCAGCGCCGGCTCCACATCCTCAGGGTGGCGGACGTGTCCAACCGCGCGACAGCCGGCATGAGCGGATACATGCTCAGCTCCGGAGCGGAGATCCAACGGCGCGGGCACCAGGTCTCCTTCCGGTTCCAGGACCGGCTCGCGCCCCGGCTACGGCATACGGGGCTCCGGCGTCTGCTTGTGCCGTGGCTGATCGTCATCGACGTCATCAGGGCCGTTCGCCGCGGGGCGCACTACGACGTGGTCGAGATCCACGAGCCGCTGGCCGGCGCTTACGGGCTGGTCGCTCGCCTGATCCCGGGGAGGCTTCCGGCTTGTGCGGTGCTCTCACACGGCGTGAACGACCGCTACTGGCAGGCCGAGCAGGCGCACCTCAGCGCGTACGGTCGCCGGCCGCCGCTGAAGAGCCGGGTGCTCGTGCCGCTGACGCTGCTCTCACAAGCAAACCTCGGACTTCGCACGGCCGAAGCCGTGCTCGTCACCTCCTCTGCCGACCGCGAGTACCTGATTGGCGAGAAGCGAATTCCGATCGAGCGTGTCGGCTGTGCGTTCGGCGGTGTCTCAGAGGAGTTGTTCGACGTTCCCAGGACGAGCAGCGAGAACGTCCGGCTGCTGTTTCTCGGCAGCTGGCTCGAGCGCAAAGGCACCCTCGAGTTGGTGGCCGCGTGGCGGCGCGTGGCAGCCGAGCGGGCCAACGTCAGCCTGACGATCGCTGGGGCGGGAGGCGGGGAGGGCGCCTACGCCGAGCTCGCCGACCTTCCACGGGTGGAGCTAATCGCAGCCGTGGAGCGGCACGCGCTTCCCGATCTGCTCGCCGTTCACGACGTGTTCGTGCTGCCTTCCTGGTTCGAGGGCATGCCGCTCGCGATGCTCGAGGCTGCCGCGGCCGGTCTGGCTTGCGTGGTCTGCGCACTGTGCGGCAACCTCGACGTCTTCCGGTCCGAGGACCCGAAGCGGGACGGTGCGATCCTGATCCCGCCGAGCGATACAGAGGCTCTGCATAAAGCCCTGCTCGAGGTCGTCGACGATGGCGAGCTGCGAGCGGCACTCGGAGCGAGCGCGCGCGAGCGCGCTCGCCGCTTCACCTGGGCCGCGAACGCCGAGCAAACAGTGGCGGCCTACTCGGCTGCGACGAAACGGTGGGCCTCGACAGGTTCTCCGGATGGTCACAGGTGGTGGCCGAAGCTCTGATTGCATACGCAGAATCCCCACGGTGCGAGGGATCCTCAGATCCTGCAAGCAGCACCGTCCCTCGCGGCGCCGAGCACAGCGCCTACCTTCCCTAAACGAAACCGGATTAATGGAGCCTGATCTCACTCCCCAGCCTCGCCTTGCCGATTATGTTCGTCCGCTGACCGCGCGGTGGTGGTTGATCGTTGTTGCCGTGGTTGTCGCGACGGCTGGCGTGTACCTCTACTACGCCCGCAGGCCGAACGTCTACACGACGGGCACGCTCGTGTACGTCACCGATCCCGGTGACCCGGTGACCGGCGTACAAGCCGCACCGGCGACCGACCGTAACGTCGACGATGTGGCGTCGCTGTTCGACGCTCGCGACAATGCCGCAGTGGTCGCGCGCAGGATCGGCTACCGAGGGACCGCCCAGCAGCTGCTCGCGCAGATTTCCGTTACGTCCAAGACGGGTCAGGACTTCATCGTGCTCACCGCCCAGAGCGGCTCTGCGAACGAAGCTGCGGCGATTGCCAACGGCTTCGCCCAGCAGTTCGTCGCGTCGCTCAGCAACGCCTACACCTCGCGTATCGCAGACGGGATCACACTCATCAAGAGTCAGCTCGCGCAGGCGCCCGCCGGACAATCGGGGCTGCTTACCCGCGCGGGTCTGCAGACGCAGCTGCAGAACCTGACGATCGACCTGAAGGTTCCGACGACGGTCGCCCAGCAGGTCAATCCGGCGCTCGCCCCCAGCGCGCCGTCGGCGCCCAAGCCCGGGCGCAACGCGCTATTTGCCTTTTTCATCGCGCTCGTCGGAGCGATCGCGCTGTGCTACGGCATCGAGCGCTTCGACCGGCGGCTGAAGAACCCGGAGGACCTCGAGCGGGCGTACGGGATGCCGCTGCTCGCAGTGCTTCCGCACACCAACGATCCCGCGCCGACCCGGGACCAAGGGGCTGCGCTCGGGAGTGACTTCCGGGAGCCATTCAG
>JBEKRJ010000401.1:0-5123 GCA_049518835.1 Solirubrobacteraceae bacterium | reverse complement strand
CTGTGCGTTGCGGTATCCGTGTTCCTCGCCGGCAGCCACGGCTTCATCCCACGTCGAGCGCGCGGCTTGCAGCAGGGCCGTGTCGGCACACGCCGCATCGGGGATCGCGTTCGAGGCGTCGCGGTGCATCCGCATCACGTCGTCGTGTTCCTCGCGATTGGTGGCGTAGCGGTCATACGGGCCCATTGCGGCCGCGATCCGAGCTGAGCCGAGATATGCGCGGCCGGTCATCAGTGCGGTGATCGCGGCGGCCGTCGCCCGGCCAGCGTCAGAGTCATACGGCATTCCGTCCGCCATCAGGTAAGCACCGAGGTTGGCGTAGCCGAGTCCAAGCTGCCGGAACGCCCGCGCGTTGTCGCCGATCTGCGTCGTCGGGTAGCTCGACGGTGAGACGACGATCTCCTGTGCGAGGAAGATCACGTCGATGGCGTGCTCGAATGACTCCACGTCGAAGGTGCCGTCGGGGCGGCGGAACTTCATCAGGTTCAACGACGCGAGGTTGCAGGCGGAGTCGTCGACGTGCAGATACTCCGAGCAGGGATTGGACGCATTGATCCGGCCCGAGTTCGGGCACGTGTGCCACTGGTTGATCGTCGTGTCGTACTGGACGCCTGGGTCGGCGCACCGCCAAGCCGCCTCCGCGATCTCCTTCATCAGTTGGCGTGCGGGAATTGGCTCGCCAATCGGCTTGCCGGTCGTGCGCGCAATCAGACGCCAGTCATCGTCACGCTCGACCGCGCGCATGAAGTCGTCGGTGAGGCGGACCGAGTTGTTCGCGTTTTGATACTGGATCGAATGGAAGCCGTCACCGTCGATCGACATGTCAAATCCGGCGTCACGGAGCGCGGCGGCCTTCTCCTCCTCCCTGGCCTTGCACCAGATGAAGTCGCGAATGTCGGGATGATCGACGTCGAGCACGACCATCTTGGCCGCTCGGCGAGTGCCGCCACCCGACTTGATCGAGCCTGCCCACGCATCGGCGCCGCGCATGAACGAAACCGGACCCGACGCGGTGCCGCCCCGACTCAGCGGTTCCATCGAGCCCCGGATCTTCGACAGGTTGACGCCAGAGCCCGAGCCGCCACGGAAGATCATCCCTTCCTTGGTGTTCCAGTCGAGAATCGACTCCATGTTGTCGTCGACCGACAGGATGAAGCACGCGCTCGCCTGGCACTTGGGATCGCCCTCCGGATGCCAGCCCACGTTGAACCAGACCGGCGAGTTGAACGCCGCGAGTTGGTGCAGCAGGATGTAGGTCAGCTCGGCCTCGAACGTGTCGCCGTCCTCGTCGGTGGCGAAGTAGCCGCGCTCGCGTCCCCACGCGGTGATCGTGCCTGCAACGCGTTCGATCATCTGCCTCACCGATCGCTCCCGCTCCGGCGCGCCCGGTTGCCCACGGAAGTACTTCTGGGCGACGATGTTGGTCGCGTTCTGCGACCACCTCTTGGGGAACTCGACATCGCGCTGCTCGAACGAGACCTTGTCGCCGTGGCCGATGCGAGCATCGCGCAGCTCCCACTCGACTGTCTCGAACGGATCTGACCCTGCAGTCGTGAAGTAGCGGCCGATCGAGAGGCCTTCGTCCGCTTCCGGCTCGGGGCTGAGTGGGGTGTGCGAGATGTACTTCATACGGGACCGGCTCCTCTCGTTGTTGCCGCTGCTCGCGCTCGGCTCCTGGCGACCGAGCGGGCAGCCAATGCTCGCCGACGAGCCGGACGGAACAGCGTCGAGGAGATCCTTCAACGCCAGGCGGCTACAACCCAGATTTTATCGCGGCGGCGGTCCCGGATCGGCCGTGTCCGGGCTCTGTTCGACCGGGGCCGGCCGCATCGCGTGCGCGTCCAATGGTGGCTTGGCAGCGGTCTCGGCGAGGCGGTCGGGCGCGGGTGCGGGGTGGGCCCCGGCGAGCGCGAACTCCAGTGCGTGGCGGGCGTCCGCGAGCTCTGTCGCCAACTGCCGGCGCTGGCGTTCGGCCTCATGGCGCTCGCTCACCAGCGTCGCAAGCCGAACGCTGGAGCGGCCGAGATGAGCCTCGATCTCTGCCACGCGGCGGCTAGCGTCCTCGGCCTCCTCCTCGAGCTCCTGGGCGCGGTGGCGGGCCTGCTCGAGCTCGGTCGCCAACGTCGCCCCGCGCGCTTGAGCGTCGGCGAGTGCTGTCTCTGCGGCGACAAGACGCTCGCTCGTGTCCGACTGCTGTCGCTCGAGACCAGGGATCCGAGAAGCGAGCTCGTCGGCTCGCGCGCCCTGTTCCGCGGCCCGCTCGCGAGCCTCGTCGACCGCGGTCCTTGCGAGCTTGACCTCGGATTGCAGCTCGCTCCCGGACAGTTCCGCCTCGATCCGCCCGGCCGCGGCCTGCGCAAGCTGGTCCTTTACCTCCTTGATGCGGCGCTCCAGTTGCGCTCGCTCGTCTTCGAGCCCGATGAGCTGGCGCTGGGTCTGCTCGAGCTCGGCCTTCGCGAGCCCAATCCGCTCGATCTCCGCGGCACCGGCTTCGCGCGCGGAGGCGGTCTCGGCTGCGAGTGCGGTCGCGCGCTCCTCCAGCGCCCGCGCCCTGACCTGTTCCTGCTCGGCCCGATCCTCAGCATCACGGCGATCCTGCTGGGCGCGGACGACCTCGGCCTGCAACTGCGCAACCGCCTGCTCGGCATCGATTCGAGCGGTCGCCGCGATGCTGAGCTCGGTCACCATCTTGGCGAGCCGGCCCTCGAGCTTTGTTAGCGTCTCCAGCGATTGTCCCAGCTCGCCCTTGAGCTGATTGCGCTCGGCAGTCAGGGCCTCCACCTGCTCCGCGGTGCCGGTGGATTGGGCCAGCCGCGCGTGCAGCTCCGCCTCGATCGCCTGTCCCGCCTGCAGCTCGAGCTCGAGCTCTGCGAGGCGCGCTAGTGTCTGCCCCTGCCCGGCCGTCGCATGCGCCAGGCGCAGCTCGGCGCCCGTGCGCAGCTCCTGCAGTTCACGTGCAAGCTCATCGATCGCCTGGTGTGGAGCCTCGGGCCCGTCGCTGATGACCGTCGGTGCCGGCAGCGACAGGAGCGAGCCGTCGTCGAACTCCAACGAGAACGCCCGCGACGCGTCGACCAGCGCGCTGGGCACCGAGTACGAAAGCGGCTTTCCGGCGGCAGCCGACGGCACGGCAAACGGCGCGAACCGGTGCAGCGTCTCCCCGTCGTCGATCGCGAGCGTGGCGGTGGCGCTCAGCGCCCCTCCTGTCAGCGCACGTGCGCTAACCCGCAGCAGTGACATTCCCGCTGCTGCCTCGATCCGCTCAAATCCGTCGAGCTCGATAGACGACCAAGCGTCGGTCACGGCGCCGAGCAAGTGTAGGTTGCACGGCGCTCGGCAGGCACGCTGCTCAAATCAGGTCCGCGAGTGCCTGCAGCGCCTGCTCCAGGACAGCCTCCGGCGCCTGGGCGGCATCGATCCGGGCGATCCGCGCGTGCTCGTCAGCGGCGAGGCGCTCGTAGGTGGCGGCGACGCGCCCAAAGAACGCGGCCTCTTCACGCTCGAGGCGGTCAAGCGGTTGCAGGCGCCCGCGGATCCGCGCGCTCCCGAGCTGCGGCTCGAGCACCAGCAGCAAGGTCCGATCGGGACGAAGCCCCTTGGCGGCGAACTCGTTGATCGCACGGACAGCTTCGACGCCAAGCTCCCTGCCGCCACCCTGATACGCGAGCGACGAGTCCACGAACCGGTCCAGCAGAACCCACGCGCCCCGCGCGAGCAGCGGCTCGATCGCCTCATCGACGAGCTGGGCGCGGGCCGCCGCGTACAGCAGCGCTTCGGCGCGCGCTCCGATCTCGAGCTGTGGATCATGGACGAGCTCGCGCACCCGTTCGGCCGCTCGGACGCCGCCGGGTTCGCGCAGCAGGTGGACGTCGAGTCGTCGGTCGGCCAGCGCCCCGAGCAGTCCCGTAGCGAGCGTCGTCTTGCCGGCACCGTCGAGGCCCTCGATGGTGATCAGTCGTCCGCGAGGCATTGGCGATCAGCACGACGGTACAGCTGGCTAGCATCGGAGCGTGCTCACGGAGCTCGACCATCATCCACACGCGCGCGCCGTGCTCGGACCTGCGCTCGCGCCCGCGGGTCGGCCGTCGCACGCGTATCTGTTCTACGGCCCTGGCGGATCGGGCAAGCGCGCCGCCGCCGGCGCGGTGGCGGCGGAGTTGCTTGCCGCAGATTCGGCCGATCCCGACAGCGCGCGCCGGCGAGCGGGCTCCCGCGCCCATCCCGACCTCACGTGGGTCACGCCGAGCGGCGCCCACGAGATGCTAGTCAGCGACATCGATCAGCCCGTCGTCGCGGCCGCGAGCAGGACGCCGTTTGAGTCCACCAGGCGGGTGTTTGTGATCGAGCGGGTCGACGAGCTCGGTGATGAAGCGGCCAACCGGATGCTCAAGACGCTAGAGGAGCCGGCTCCGTTCGTGCACCTGATCCTGCTTACCGATCGGCTCGTCGAAGTTCTGCCGACGATCCGATCACGGTGCCAGCTCGTTCGCTTCGACGCTCCGCCGGCGGAGGCCGTCGCCTCCGAGCTCGAGGCACTCGGCGCCAGTCAGCAGACCGCGATCGCCTGCGCCCGGCTGTCGCTGGGAGACCGAGAGCGCGCGCGAGCGCTCGCTGCCGCAGACGGGGCGCAGCTGCGAGCCGGCGCGGAGCAGTTCGCGTGTGCGGTACTCGCCGGCGAGGCGGCGCGAATCGCGCCGTGGACGACGCTGCTTGGCGTCGTCCGAGCGCGCGGCGATGGGACCCGAGCAGAGCTAGAGGCGCGGGCGGCGGACGAGCTCGAGCTGTACCCGCGCAAGGAGCGCAAGCGGATCGAGACCGAGTGGAACGAGCGGATCAGGCGCGCCCGCCGGCGCGTCGAGACCCAGACCCTCGACCTCGCGCTGCAGCTCGTGTCGCTTTGGTTTACCGACCTCGTTTGCCTGTCCTGGGGGGCCGAGGACCTCGTGCGCAACGCCGACCGCGGCGCGCAGCTCGCGGCCCAACCGGACATCGACCCGCGCCGTCTGCGAGCCGCGATCGAGCTCGTCGAGGACACGCGGCAACGGTTCCAGCTCAACGTGACTGAGGAGCTGGCATGCGTGGCACTCGCGTACAGGCTGGAGGGCGCGCTGCTGTCGTGAGCG
>JBEKRJ010000400.1:0-5128 GCA_049518835.1 Solirubrobacteraceae bacterium | reverse complement strand
TTGACCGCGCCCTTCACAGCCATCGTTAACTCCCATCCTCGCCGAACATATCGGCGAGGACTTCGGGGCCGATGGCAGGAAACCCCTAGCTGGGCGCGAACTTGCAGGATGAACCACTAGTTCGCGCCCAGAGGTCGGCCGCGTGCGGTGGTGGATGGTCTGCGGACGCGATCCTGCCGCCGGCGCGGTTGGCGGCGAACGCTCCGAAGCGTCTGCTGCTGGATCGCCAGCGTCCGCCCCTCGAGCTCGAGCGGAGCGGCTCAGTGCCTTGCCCCCGAACCGGATCTCTGGGCGATCGGTACAGCCAACTGGTACTCATCGGGCCACGCGGATCGGTCAGGGCTCGCAGACGATCAAGGGCGGCTCGGGACGTAAGTGGCGACGATCGTCATCACGATCGCGATCACACCGACGAAGATTAGGTCCGCAACCCGTCCGACTGCGCCGAACGCTGCGGCGATGAGCAACGCTACGCCAGTCGACGCACCACTGTGGACGACAGCTCGCATTGTGCGCTAGCCGGATGCGTCATGCCGCGACCAGTGTGTCGGTCCCGACGTCAGCCACGAGCCGCAGCAAGTTGGCGCGCGCCGGCGCCCGTTGAGCGATCGCTGCGGACACGCACCGAACGCGGGGCGCGGGCCCGCTTTGCGCTACCCCGGTGGGGCGTCGTCCTGCCATGGACGGTTCCGCAGGACGTGTCGTCGAGGTTGAGCCGATCGATGGGGTAATGAGGTTCGAGGCTCCTAGAATGCCGGCCGTGTCAGCCGACGAGATCGACAGCTATCTACGGGGCGTCGAGGAGCCCAAGCGACGCACGCTTGAGACGCTGCGCGGCACGATCCTTGAGGTTATTCCAGACGCAGAACAGGTGATGTCGTACGGCATGCCGGCTTTCCGGCTGCACGGCAAGACGATTGCCGGCTTCGCTGCGTTTAAGGATCACCTCAGTTATCTTCCGCACAGCGGCAGTGTCCTCGGGCAGCTCGCCGGCGACCTATCGGGCTACACGATGACTAAGGGGTCGCTGCACTTTCCGATCGACCGGCCCCTGTCCAAAGCTCTCGTGAAGAGGCTCATTGCGGTACGCCTCCGCGAAGCCGACCAGCGCTCGCGCTGACACTGTTGGAACTTCTTACTGCAGCCGCTATCGCCGCTGGCAGCGGACGTCCGTGTGTTGATCGTTCGGAGGTGTCCGGTCAGCCAGCCCCGCTGAGACCCCGTCCGTGCGTCGGCCGTTCCGGCCTGCACGGCCGACGGGAGCCGAAGGGCGGCATCGAACTGGCCGGCCTCAATGCTCGCCTGCGCAGCAGCAAGCGCGCGCGCCGACGCGCCGCGCGCCGCGCCGGGTCTGCGGTCAACTCCAGCGCACGCCGTAAGAACGCCGCCGACGCAGCAACCCCTCTGCGCGAACGGGCACCCCCCGCGGAGCGCTCCAGCTCTGAGGCGACACTCTCATCGGGTCCCGCCGCGGCCGCCGCCAGATGCCAAACCGCACCATCAGGATCGATGTCCCGATCGGTCGCGTCCGCCAATGCCAAATGCGCCGCCCGCCGCTCCTGTACTGACGCCGATCGATGCACCGTCGAGCGGACCAACGGATAACGGAATGTCACGCGCTCGCTGATCGCCAAGAGCCCCTCCGCCCCCACAGCCCCAGCAGCGTCTGGTTGGATGCCGTGCTGGTTGGCCGCCCGCAACAGCAGCAGCCGATCGCCGACCGGTTCGGCCGGCGCCAGCACCAGCAACTGCCTGGCATCGTCCGGAAGCGCGGTCAACCGTTGAGCGAAACTCTGCTCAAGCCGACCGGCGAGTCTCCTCCCTCGACCAACCCAAATCCCCCTGCCAACTGCGTCGCCGTCAACCCCCGCGGCAACTCCAGCAACGCCAACGGATTCCCGCGCGTCTTGGCGATGATCCGGTCGCACACACGCTCGTCGAGCGGGTACTGCACCGCCGAGCCCAGCAGCTCGCGAGCGTCGCCATTCCGCAACCCGTGCACCTCGAGGTCCGGGAACGCCTTGAGCTCATCACCCGGCTCACGCGCGGCGAACACGATCCCAACCCGCTAGGCGAGCAACCGCCGCACGAGAAACGCTAACGCCAGCACTGACGGCTGATCCAACCACTGCACATCGATGACGCACACCACCGCACGCTCGTCCGCGGCCTGCGAAAGCAAGCTCACCGCCCCGAGCCCGCCCAGAAACCGGTCCGGGGTAGCCCCAGCCTCAATCCGAACCCGATCTCTAATTCTAATGCATGACGCTGAGGCTCCGGCAACCCCTCGAGTTGACCCAGCGGCGGCGCGCAAACCTGCTGCAAGCCCGCATACCCCAGCTCCAGCTCAGCCTCGGCCCCAACGGCGCGCAAAACCGTCAGGTCCGGCGCCGACGCGATCAGATACTCCAGCAGCGCGGTCTTCCCGATCCCGGCCTCACCCCGCACCACCAGCAGTCGGCTCTCGCCCCGACGAATCGCACCCAACGCAACCATCGAGCCGCAACACTCCTCATCGCGCCCGATCAGGCCCCTGTCCTGCCCAGGTCGCGGAAGGCCAAGCTCCATCGCCAGTGACGACTCTAAAGGTCGCGACGAGTCCCCGCCCGAATTCCGGACGAACATTCTTTTTTCTTTAGGAGCCGCTTCAAGCCAGCACAACCACTCCCGCCGCGGAAGCGCTCAGGTGATCGACGACCGCGCAACGCGCGTACACAGGCACCCGGGTGAGGAGAACCGGCGGCTCCGATGTACGGATCTGGCTGGTCGGGATTCACCCGGACCCCACGCGGGACCCGCTCGACGGCCAGTGAGCCGGCGACCAGTCGCCTTCTGGGTCTGTGGTTTGCCCTACTTCGATCAGATGACCGTCGGGATCGCGGATGTAGCAGCGGACCTCGTACTGGTGATGTTTCGGGGGCGTTAGAAAGTGGGCGCCCCTGGCACTCCATTTCGAGTACACGGCCTGGATATCTTTGACGCGAATATTGAGGAAGCTGCTGACCCGGTCAGGATCGCGTGGCGTCTCCAGGGTGACCGCAGGCTTGTCGTCAGTCGGTCCACCGCCCGAGTTGATGACGATGAAACCGTTCGATAGAGCAACATTGGTCGGCTCTCCCGAGAAGACGGCCGTGCCACCAAGTACTTGCGCGTAGAAACGACGAGAGCGCTCGACATCGTCGGAGACAATGAAGCGGGTCACCACAGTCCCCTCTGGTCCCGTCGGGAGCTCGGCCGCCCCCCCGGACGTGCTCGACGGCCAGTGAGCGGGCGACCAGTCGCCCTTTGGGTCCGTGGTTTGCCCTACTTCGATTAGATGACCGTCGGGATCGCGGATATAGCAGCGGATCTCGTACTGGTGATGTTTCGGGGGCGTCAGAAAGTGAGCGCCCCTAGCACTCCATTCCGAGTACACGGCCTCGATATCCCTCACGCGAATATTGAGGAAGCTGCTGATCCGGTCAGGATCGCGTGGCGTCGCCAGGGTGACCGCAGGCTTGTCGTCAGTCGGTCCACCGCCGACATTGATGATGACCCAGGTATTGGACAGTGCGACGTAGCTCAGCTGTCCGGAGGAGAAGACCACCGTGCCGCCAAGCACTTCGGTGTAGAACCGGCGGGAGCGCTCGACATCGTCCGAGACGATGAAGTGGGCTAAGACGATCTTCTTCGCAGCCGCGAGGGACTCGGACGAGATTTGATTGCTCAGGTCGGTATCGGTCATGCTGACCTCCGTGGTTGGGGAAACAATGCCAAAGTGAGCCACTGCTCGCAGATCCAGGTCGAGCGGCGATTGCTCACGCGACTCGCCGACGATCGATGCGCCGCTGAGCGGTGGCCTGGGCTGACAGCCGTTATCGGCTTAGGGAATGACGACGTACTCTTCCCCGACCCAGAGGGGCGAGCGCGGCAGGTTCGTGAAACGTCGCTCGTCTTCGACGAGCTCGTTCCCGGCAGCCACGCCGGCGTCGCTTGAAAACGCCGCAACGAGCTGATCAACACTGTCCCACCAAAGTTCGGCAACGCCGTCGTAGACGCGGGGTTCGCTGCCACGGGCCGCGGCCACGGCCTCGTCCATACCGGTGGCACGCGCGTGCACCTGCACGTATCGGCGAATCTGGAGAGTCTCAGCGTGACGCTTGACCAGCAGCGCGTGGTGCTCACGCGAATACCGTTGGAACTCCTCGCGCGTCGTCCCGTCACGATGGCGCATTGTGTACACGAGCTTGATCATCGGTTCATCTCCTTCCGCTATTTCTGCAAGCGCGCTTGGCTTGAAGTGCGACTACGACATAGCTCGCCCACATACGTCCAATTCGACCTGCATGACTCCTGCCTTCTCTTGACCGGCTTAATCGTGGAACCAAGATCCCAGATTCGCTCCCCCGGTCGCGCCCGTCGATACCCTGGCCCGGTGCCCTGGCTTGCTCGCCGGTTGCCGGACCGGCAGCTTGGCCGCACCTCGTGATCGGCGAGCAAATGGCTTGCGTCTGAGCTTGCGATAGAACCAGGCCTGTTTGTCACACCAATTCTGGGAGGCTGTGCAGGCTCTGAACCAGGAGGACGTGATGATGGAGAACGGCAAGCCGCGGTAGCGTCGGCAGCTCTCGCCGGAGGAGGAAGTGGGAGGTGTCCCTGGAGGTTGCCTTACAGCAGCTCACGCGGGCCGACGCGGCCCGGAAGTGGGCGTGGACGTGAGCACGGTGATCCGGATCCGGCAGCTCGCCAAGGACGCGGCGTTGGCTGCGTTCGCCGCGTCCCAGCCGGGGCGGATGCCCTCTGTGGAGCAGGCGGAACTGGACGCGGCGCTTGCGGAGAACGACCGGCTCTCAGATCTGAGGAGGCCGGGTGGGCGACCGATCAGATCGCGCAGGCGATCGGCGGGATGGCCGACGGGGCCGATCCGCCAGGCGCGGATGGGCGAGACCGCGCAGCGCTCGGCGCAGGAGATCGCAAGCGCGGTGTCGGAGGGCGGCCGCAAATGACGAGCGTACGGCGGAGGTCGCCCGCAATGCCCACGAGGCTGCCAGACAGGGGCGGACGCCGCCCAGCAGGCCAATGAGGCGATGCGGTCAGACCAGACAGTCAAGCGAGGCGGTGATCGCGGCGACTGGCGAGCCGGCGGGGA
>JBEKRJ010000399.1:0-5159 GCA_049518835.1 Solirubrobacteraceae bacterium | reverse complement strand
CTCCAACTGAATCGCTGCCGCGAGACCGTCACGGCACGGCGCCCCCACATACGACCACAGCACGCCACCCCACAGCGAGCGCGTTAGACGGACTCCCGGCGGCAGTCCTCGCAGCCGAACGCGACCGACGGTCCGTCCGGCGAGCGGTCGCGATAGCGCCGCTCGAAGCGAGCCGCGGGCACCGCAGCCGATTTGATCAGGCCCGGATCGGCTCCGAGCGCGCCCACGACCAGAGCCCTGGACAACACCAGCCAGTACACACTTCGCGGTCGCGGTCGCGGTGTCGAGATCGACGGTCCCGCACCGCTGCGGCGGCGTCCACCGACGGCGCCAGCGGCCGGCGTCACGCTGAGCGGCCCGGCGCACGCCGCCCGTCCCGTAGACGGCTCACTCGCGCAGGTCGGAACATGCCCCGCGTTCGCACATCCGCCGGTCAGGATCCCGCTGCCAGCGGCCGCATCAGAGCCTGTTCGCGATGCTCGTGCTGCTGACTGACGATCACTTCGAGGAAGGTGCAGGCGCGTCGACGGGCGTGGGGCGCTGACAAGCACGATGAGGTATCGAGCGGCGTCGCGCACCTTCGGCCGGTCGGCTCCCACCCCGGCCTGCAACAAACGATCGCACTGCTCCTGCAACCTGCCGCGTGCCAGCGCGGGCTCGTTGCCGTCCTCGGAGCCTACGAGCCCGGCGAACTCGATCGATAGCACGCGTCCGACGCCAGCCCACCCCGGGTCCGTGGCGATCAGGCCTCGACCGCGGCACTGGCGGTCGAGATCGCTGCGCACCGGGACGACATCCACCGCCGGCTTGCGTCGTTCGCCGTCGGCCGCGTCGGCGAGGTGGTCCTCATCGACCCCGACAGGCGCACGGTCGATTGGCGCGTGCTTGTCGGCGACGAGCACGAGGCGACCGCGACGAGCCGCTTGATCGACCTCGACCCTGCCACGCTCGCCGACATGATCGATTGGCCAGCGGCGAGCGACTAACAGCCAGCGTCCAGCCGCGCCCATCTGGTCGCCCTGCAAGCGTCGAGCGCGGCCGCCCGCTGCGCCCGCCGCGGACTTGAGCTGCTGGCTGGCACAGCCGTCCCGCTCGCCGACGCAGGCCCGCAACGCGCGCCGTGGTGCTGGTGAAACAGCACAGGCCGCGTCGGAGACCGGCCGGCGGTGAACGACTCAGGTACACCCGTCCGCTGCCGATTGAACGCTTAACGAACCCGGTCGTCGGCATCCGGCCGCCGCACGGGACGACCACCACCTGAACGAGAGGAGCGCTGACGATGTTCTCAGACGCGGACGTTCAAGCGCTGCTGCGCACCGCCGGCGCCGGCGACCTGCCAAACCGCCGCATTCCCCAGCAGTCCGCCGTGCCAGCCGCCGGCAACCCCGCCGACGCGCGAGCTTACGACGGCCCGGAGATGGTCGCCTTGCAGCACGCCGGCGCGACCCGCTGACAGCAGCCAGGCCGCTCGCGACAGTCGCACCTGGACTGCCCCGAGGCGCGTGCACCGTCCTCGTGGCTGACGCCCGGTCACCACAGGTGCTGAAAGTAGCACCGCTCGAGCTCGCAGTCAGGCTCTGGAGGCCCGCTGCCGACAACGCGCGTCAGGTCCGCGTAGATGTCGCACAGGGCTGCGAACTCGTAGACGGCTCGTGGGAACGGGCCCCCGGTCCCTGCGGCGGGGGCTCTTGTTGGTCGCGAGACCGTCGCGGCGCGCGCCCCTCAACGGCAAACGGACCGCATCACCGGACGGTCGGGATGCGGGCGGTGGGTGGGTGGGTGCGTTCGTCTCGGTTGGTAGGCGGGCTGCCAGGGCTGCGGCGGCTACGGCGACTCGGTATTCGCGGTCGTATTCGGCGTGCGTGCCGATGAACTCCCACACGATGTGGACGTGCCCGGGGACGACCTCGACACCGACCCGAAACACCGCCCGGTATCCGTCAGCGAAGCTCAGCGACCAGGCGTCGGTTCCGTGCATCCGGTGAATCCGCAGCCCGGCCGGGAACGCGGGTGAAACCCTGCCTCGACGAGGTGCGCGAAGAATCGGCTGCGCGCCAGCCGATATGCCTCGCGCTCACGCCGCGGCAGGCCGATCCACTGCCCGTAGAACCGAGCCGTGAACGCTCTTGTCGGCACGGCGGCTACACCCCGTTGGCGGGGCAGCGATCAAAGAAGGCGTCCTCCTCCTCATCGCTGCCAAACACCCGCCCGGTCCCCTCGGCGATCCAGTCCTCGGCGGTGTACGGGCGAATCTCGACGACGGCGGGCTGACCCGGCTTCACGCCCGCACCGACAAGCTGCTCGGCGCTCAGCTTCGCGCCGTCGTGGTCGGTGGCGATCACCTGCTTCACGGCACTGATCATCGTAGACCTCCAATGGCTTCGTGTCGGGTCGAGGGCCAGACCATCGCCCCTCGATCTCCCCTCAGCGGCGCCGCTCGGCTCGCGAACGCGAGTCGGACGCGACGCTCCTCGGCAACCTCGATCGCCTCCATCTGGGCGCAGGCTCGCCGGCCGCTACGGCCCGGCGCCGCGGCCACGCTGACAGCGAACGCGGTCCTCAGACCGTCATGCTGCGTTGCGCCGTCCCGCGCTCGGCAGGCAGACGCGCCCCGCGTGGCCCACAACAACCGTTCGCTTCTCACCTTCGCGTGGTCAACGACACGCCGGGGGAGCCCGGCGTGGTCGCCGGATCGCTACCACTTCGCCGGGTGGCTGCTCGCCGCCCGCGCGCGTCTGCGGCCGCGCGCCGGCGCCGGCGATCACCCCGAGCACCTCCTCTACGCGGCGCAGTAGGTGGTCTACGCACAGCTCGCACAAGCCGACCTGCGCGTGGTCTGTCTCGCGCAGCAGGGCGTACTCCCCGCACCGATCGCAGCCGCCGAACAGCCTGCGCGCTGCAGGGTTCGCGGCCACGAGCACCCCTCGCACACCGAGCCATGCAAGCTGCTCAACCGCGGCCGTGAGCCGCTCGCTGACACCAGCCGGCGCCGCGAGCTGGACGGCATCGAGCTCGGCGACCGGACTGCCCGGGGCCTGCCCGAGCGTCACGTGCCCCTCTGCCAGCAGGATGTCGATCGGGATCTCGATCATGCACGTCTCCTTTGTGGGCCTGTCGTTGATGCCAGCAAGCAGGGGCGTGGAGCCCGGCCGCAGACGCCTGCACGCCCCGACGCACGCTCCAGCTCGACTCTGCTACCAGTCCTCGTCCGGAAGCTCGTCGGCGTACCGCACCGCCACGCTCCGGCAGATAGGACAGCCGCAGAACTCCGAGCTCCAGCTTCCAGAGCACCTCCGCAAAGAAGCCAAGCTCCGGGTGCGCCCCCCATATATACGACCACGGATCCAGCTGCGACGGTGCCTGCACCACGTCGCCGGACGCGCACTCCCGATCCCTATGCCGGCACGGCACGGCGACCTCCGAACGCCCGGCTACCCGCTCGTCACTGCTGCTACTCGACAGCATCTCGTCTCCTTCATCTCGTTGGTCAACCACTCCACAACCGCACCGGCAGCGCGCGAAGCAGACGCCCCGCACTCCTCGCCCGCGCCCCCGCCACGACCGTCTCGCCGTCCCAAGGCCGCGATCGAATTGCGCCCGGCCTCGCCCCCGCCGCGCCCTCAACCCCCGCCGCCGACGCGACGATCGAGACGTCTCAGACGGCTCGCACCCCCGCCCAAGCCTCGCCGGGGCGTGCTCGCTCACGTCCGCCCGGCCAACGCGCGGACGTCGAAACCCCGGAGCGCAAGACCCCGACAGTGCGCATCGCGGGAGGGCTCACGCCTCACCGTGCCGGCCCCAGCACGACCACGACCTGGCCGTCGCCGAGGTCGTCCTCGTCGATCGTCAACGATTCAAGGCGCATCCCGCGATCCGCATCGATCACTGCGAGCATCACCGGCAGCGGACCGACCTGGTCATACTCGCGCAGCTCGTCGACCAGCTGCGACACCATGTTGATCGCCATCGCATCGCTCCTTTCAAGTCAGGGTCAGAACCACGAGCGCCGCGATATCGCAGCGCACGAGCCTTCAGTCGCGGACGTCCCACACGCCCAGTCCCAGTCGCCCGAACGGTCAGCTGCAATGCACCCACCCCTCGCAGGACATCGACCTAAGGACTAAGTCTCCCGCCCGGTAGCGCCACAGCTACATGCGACCTTGCGCGCGGCGGCCGCTTGTGTTCCCGTCGCGAACTTCCGGGAGCCCCCAAGACCGCAGACACGTCTGCCGGCGCCACTGCTCGCACGAGCACCAGCGACCCCCCCGCCCGCCATCCGCGCGACCCTCGGCAGCCTGCACAGTCGCGCCGCGGCCAGTGCAAGCCATCGTTTTCGGTCGGCCCAGCACGAACGATGAGGCCCACCCTCACGCCACGCAGTGCAGCGCCGCGTCCCGGACCCGCGAGCCCGCGAGCCCGCGAGCCTCCGCACGACGACAGCCCCCGACAACGACCAGGCTCGGCCGCGAGCACCTTCTCACAGGGACGTTGACCGCGCGGTACCCCGCCCCGGACGCCTCGAACCGCCAGCGCGCTCCTCGATCGACACTCTCGTCGCCACGACGTGCCTTCCCGCCACGTACGGCCGGCGATGGCGGCCCGGCCTCACGCATCAAGGCCGGACAACCAGCTCGCGCGAGCAATCGTCACGAGACCGCACCACACCGGTCACGCGCTGGCCCGTGTGTCGCGGTTCTTGGCCTGAGCTTCGCCTACGACACGAGGACATTGCGAGGCAAGCCGTCACACTGGACCCACGTTCGGATGCGACAGGACCGACGGAGCGTCAGCTCTGTGAAGCGGGTCCTGGGGTGCCAATCGAGTCCACTCGGGAAACGAACGGCTATGCGAGCTCCTGCGGCACGTCGAGGTACTGCCAAGCCCCGTCACGCGGGGAAGTGCTTGCTATCGGCAGAGGCACAGAAGAAGAGGACGCAAAGGTAGCACCCCCACCAGACACCAAGCAACCCACCCGCCCAAACCCCAACAGCCACGGGCCAATCCGGTTACCGCACGATCGGCACGCCGATCCTCACCGCCGCAGCTGACTGATATCGGGGCCGACTCCTCGTCTCGGCCGGTTGTTTGGGCGTCAGAACCGCGGTCAGCCTGACAGGAAACCAGAACGGTACGAACTGCTATCCAAGTCACGCGGCTCA
>JBEKRJ010000398.1:0-5160 GCA_049518835.1 Solirubrobacteraceae bacterium | reverse complement strand
GAGGCGAACCGCCCAGCCACAGTGCGCCGAAGCCGAGCTGCTCGGCAAGCGCGGCCGCCTCGCTCGCGTGCTGCTCGCCGATCGCCCGAAGGGACGTCCAGACTCCGAACTTGCTCAATTGCATCTCTGCAGGGTCGCAGACGCGGGCGCGAGCGACCCTTGTTCGCAGACGAGGGTCGCGTGCGCGCGAGCGGTCATACTCGCTGGGTGCGCGGCATCGGCCCGATCGCGCTGACCCTGATCGTGTTCGCTGCCGCCGGTTGCGGCCAGGTCCGAACGGACGCTCCGTCGCGTGCGCGCACGGTCGCCTCGGCGCCGTCCCTACTGGAGGCGCACCCGCAGGCGATCGAGCCCGTGGCGGGCGCCTCCGCGCCGATTGTCGCCGGGGCCGGGGCCGGCGCCACGCCGGCGCAGGTGAGCGTCGGGACGGCCAACAGCAGCCTGGCAGCGCCGATCTCCGAGGCCCAGGTGCGCGCGCAGCTGATCGCCAGCGGCATCTCGCCGAGCCTCGACCGGGCCACGCTGACGCCAGACGGCCTCGCGATCGCGCCGCTCGACGCCCCACCCGCGGTGCAGGAGGTGATCGCAGCAGCCAACCAGATCGCGCATCTGCCATACCGTTGGGGCGGTGGCCATGCGACCTACGAGGACACCGCGTATGACTGCTCGGGCTCGATCAGCTTCGTGTTCGAGGCCGCGCACCTGCTCAACGGTCCGGTCGTGTCCGGGCAGCTGATGAACTGGGGCGACCGCGGACCGGGCAAGTGGATCACGGTGTTCGCGAACGCCGGCCACACGTTCATGTATGTCGCCGGGCTGCGATTCGACACCGTGGCGCTCGCCGAGACCGGCTCACGATGGTCAAATCGCTCCGCCGATGAGCCCGATCTGCCGAGCTTCGCGGTCAGGCACCCACCTGCCTTGTAGCCGCCGTGGTTCGAGCGCCGCAGTCAGGATCGGCGCGCGCTGAACGCGACGCCGGTCGGCCGGCGCTGACAACGCTGGAAGCCGTCCAGGACCGGGTGCAGTGGCTGGCGACTTCGCTGATCCTCTACGCCAACCGTGTGCGCTCTACGCAAATCGGGCGTCACTCGTCAACTCGTCACATTCCGGCACTAATTCTGGCGTGAGCCTTACCAAATGTGACAGCCGGTCATCCGGCCCTCTGGACTGTCACGTTGTGGCCTGCCCCGGGCCAAAGCGTTACACCCGAGCAGGCCCGCGCACGCCGAATAGCGTTCTGACCAGCGTTGTTGCCGCGATCGCCCACGCCCCCGCTAAATCACGCGGAAACCGCCGCCAAGCCCCGGGTCCCAGCGCCCGGATCGGCAGCACACCCGAGAACTCACCGCCGCTGTACACGTACACGGGCCGTGCCCAAAACTACGCAGCCACAGGTGCGCCACCCCTCGAGCGGCCCCGGCGGGCTGGGGCCTGCGATCAGCCGGCGGCGGGCGCCGGCGCCGGCTCGGCCACCGGTTCCGACACGCCATAGGTGACGAAGTCCCGGCCGCGGACGAGCAGCAGCCCGAGCGCCGCGCCGGCGAACGCGACCGCGGCCCCGACGAGCAGGATCTCGTTCATCGCGCCGGCGAACGCGGCGTGGATCGCAGTCGCCGCGTGCGCCCGCTGCCCGGGCGCAACCTGCCTGAGCACCGCGGCGGCGCCGCCGGCCGCGACCGCGTGTGCGATCTGGCCGGTCTCGCCCGCGGCCGGCGTCCCCGCCAGGCCGGGACCGAGCCTGGTCGAGATCTCGCTCTGAAAGATCGCGCCGAGAACCGCGATTCCGGTCGCGATTCCGACCTGGCGAAAGGTCGAGTTGATGCCCGAGGCCATGCCGCTGCGCCGCGGCTCGACGACACCGACCGCGGTCGACGCGAGCGCCGGGTTGACGAGGCCCACGCCGGCGCCGGCGACGATGAACCCGAGCAGCAGCGCCGTCCAGTGCGAGGACGCGCTCAAGCCGCGCATCAGCAGCAGCCCGCCGCCGACCAGCACGAGCCCGCCGCTGAGCAGCAGCCGCACCGGCACGCGCGCGGACAGGTTGCCCGAGACGGCCGCGACGAAGAACATCACGACCGTCGTCGGCAGGAAGCGAAGGCCTGTCTGCAGCGGCGAGAAGCCGAGGATCGTCTGCAGGTACAGCGTCAGGTACAGGAACATCGAGAACATCGAGGCTGCCACGGCGAACGCCACCAGCGAGGCGCCGTCGAACGTCGGCCGGCGAAACAGGGACAGATCGAACATCGCGTTGTCCTGGACCAACTGCGCGACGAGGAACGCCGCGAGCAGCACCACGGATCCGGCCAGCAGTGCGACGATCTCGGCGCTGCCCCAGCCCAGCGCGTTGCCGCGAATCACCGCGAACACGAGCAGGAACAGCGCGCCGGTGAAGGTGACAGTGCCGATCCAGTCGACCCCTGTGCCTTGCGGATCGCGGGACTCGCTGACCTGCGTGACCGTCAGCACGACGGCGGCGATCCCGATCGGCACGTTGATCAGGAAGATCGACGGCCAGCCGAACGCCTGCGTCAGCGCGCCGCCGAGCAGCGGGCCGATCGCCGCCGCGCCGCCGATCGTGGCCCCCCAGGCCCCGAACGCCGTCCCGCGCTCACGGCCGTGGAACTCCTGCGCCAACAGCGCCAGCGAGGTCGAGAACATGACCGCGCCGCCGATCCCCTGACCGGCGCGGGCGAGGATCAGGAACAACGCGCTCGGCGACAGCGCGCACAGCAGCGAGGTGCACGCGAACAGCCCCAGTCCAGCTGCGAACACCAGCCGGCGACCGAGCAGATCGGCGAGCGACCCGGTCGTGAGCAACACCGACGCGAGCGTCAGCGAGTAGGCATCGATCACCCATTGAATGTCAGAGAAGCTGGCGTGCAGATCGGTCGCGATCGTCGGTAACGCGACGTTGACGATCGTGATGTCGATCATCAGCATGAAGGTGCCGACGCAGACGACGATCAGCGTCCACCACTTGCGATCCATTGCGCTTAGACTGTACTTGAGTGCGCAAGCGCGTCGTTCACGCGCGACCGTACACGGGGATCGCCGCACCGCTGGTCGGCGTCGAGTCAGCCGACAGCAGGTGCGCGATCACGCCCGCGATCTCCGCCGGCTTGACCCACCGGTCATGATCGGCCTTGGGCATCGAGGCGCGGTTGGCGGGCGTGTCGATCACGCTGGGCAGGATCGCGTTGCAGCGGATTCGATCCTCGCGGTACTCGACCGCCACGGCCTGCGCGAACGCGATCACCGCCGCCTTGGAGGAGATGTAGCCGGCGGCGCCCCGAAACGGCTGCAACGCGGCGCGCGTGCCGACGCACACGATCGACCCACCGCCGGCGGCGATCAGATGCGGCACCGCAGCCTGGACGACCAGGTACGTGGGCCGCAGATTGAGCGCAAACTGGCGCTCGAACTCGTCCACCGGCGTCTCGTGCACGCGGCCCCCGGCGGCGAATCCGCCGACCAGGTTGACGACTCCCTGCAACGGGGCGTCCGCCACGCCCGTGGCCAGCTCGACGATGCCGTGCACCGCATCGGCCGAGAACAGATCGGCCTCGACCAGCTCGAGCCCTGCGCGGCGCTGCACGTGCTCGAGCTCGCGCTCGACGATCCATGGCACCACGACCCGCCAGCCGTCGTCCAGCAGCCGGCCGACGACGCCGGCGCCAAGGCCGCCAGTCCCGCCGGTGACGATTGCAGTCGCTCGCATCATTACCGTCCGCAGGCCACTTTATCTTCGTCGCACGATGAAAGTCCGGCAATTTGCCGACGGATGCGAAGTCTCGCAGCCGCTCCTCGTACGCGATGTCGAGCTGTGCCGCCTCCAAGACGGCGGCACGTACCTGCTACTGACGCTCGGTGACCGCACCGGGATCGTGCGGGCGGTGCTGTGGAATGGCGTCGAGGAGGCCCAGGCCCTGTGCCGTCCGGGGACGACCGTCCACGCCAGCGGTCGCTATCGCGGCGACGCGCGCCACGGCCCCCAGCTCGAGCTCGCGCGCGTGCGCCGTGTGCGCGCCGGCGAGCACCGCCCCGACGAGCTCCTCGGCGGGCCGGCGAGGGGGCCCGAGCAGATGGAGGCCGACCTGCGCGAGCTGATCGCGACCGTGCAGGACCCGCACTTGCGACGCCTGCTGGCGGCGGTGTTCGGCGAGGGCTCGTCGACCTGGGACGTGTACCGCGATGCGCCGGCCGCCAAGCGCTATCACCAGGCCTACCGCCACGGGCTGCTCGAGCATTCGCTGGGCGTCGCCCAGGCGGTCAGCGCGATCTCGGCGACGTTCCCGGGAATCGACCGTGACGTCGCGGTTTGCGGTGCGCTGCTGCACGACATCGGCAAGCTCGAGGCCTACGAGCTCGTGGGCGATGCGATCTCGATGTCCGACCGCGGTCGCTTGTTTGGCGAGATCTCGCTCGGCTACTACCGCGTTCGCCGCGCGATCGAGCGCCTCGACGGCTTCCCGCCGGAGCTCGAGCAGTCCGTGCTGCACATCATCCTCAGCCATCACGGCTCGCTTGAGTACGGCAGCCCGGTGGTCCCGTGCACGCGCGAGGCGACGCTCGTGCACATGATCGACAACCTCGGCGGCCGCCTGGGCAGCTTCGATCGGCTCGAGCAGGAGCTGCCGGCCGGCGAGCGGTGGACGGCTTACGACAAGGCGCTCGGCGCCGGCGCGTACTTCGCCCAACGCGCCGGCGCCAGAAGAGAGGCGGCGTAACGACTCTGCTGCAAATCCACGCAAATAGCGTGCCGGATGAAGGCTGATTGCCCAACCTCGCGCAGCGCCCAACTACAGTGGTCAGACGATGGCCAAGGACACGGAGAAGCTGATCCGCCAGCTGTCGCTGATCTCCTATCTGATGGCGGAGCGCCGGCCGGTGACGGCGCTGGAGATCCGGCGCGACGTGGAGGGCTACAGCGCGATGAACGAGGACGCGTTCGCGCGACGCTTCTACGCGGATCGAGCGGAGCTGGAATCGCTGGGGATCCAGTTGACCGTCGACCGCCCGGCGGACGCGGCGGCGGAGCAGGAGAGCTATTCGCTGCGCTCGGAGAGCTTCCACCTGCCGGCGATCGCGTTCAGCGACGAGGAGCTGGCGGCGCTGCAGACGGCGCTGGCGCTGCTGGACGGGAAGTTTGCGTACGCG
>JBEKRJ010000397.1:0-6704 GCA_049518835.1 Solirubrobacteraceae bacterium | reverse complement strand
CCGATGCTGCCCCACAGCGGCGCCACCATGCCGGAGATCGACGGCGCTCAACATTCGCGGATCTGCGGCTACCAACTCTCGCCGCCATCCACGAGTCGCCGGCGCCCCGGCGGCGAGCACGCACCGACGGCCGGCCGCTTGCAGGTCTCAGACTGCGATAACTACACGCGCAGTTCTCGGAGATCAGATCTCACGGCGGCGCCCGCGCCTGACGCGACCGGGATCTTGGCTTGCCTGAGCGCACTACAGGGTCTGTTAGGGCCCGCACCACAGCGCCGCCCCGTGGATCGACGACAGCCCTCACAAGGCAGACGCGACGGCACTCCCACCCCCGAGAGCGGTCCTGTCCGCCCTTCCTACGAGCCACGACCCAGACCCCTTCCTTACCATGACCCTGCGGCCGATTTTGGGTGTTCAACATTTGCAGATTTATCCTGCAAATCGTAACTTGCCAGATTTCCGCTCCAGACCTCTGAGAGGGCTTCCATGAGATCTGAGGCTTCCAAAAAGTTTCCATAGATCGCCCCCGGCGCAGCATCGACGGCACCCGTTTGCGCACCATCACTTGACCATCCACGTCGGACGTCTAGACTTGTGACCACAAGGTGACCACAAGGTTTGGATGACCAAATGAAGACCGTCGGCGTCAGAGAGTTTCGCGATCACGCGACGTCATACCTGTCCGGACAGGAGCCGGTCGCCGTCAACAAGCACGGCCAAGTGATCGGGGTCTATATCCCGGTCAAGCGCGACCAGCAGCGAGTCGAGCGAGCCTTGGATCGGCTCGGCGAGACAGTCGAAGCGATCCTCGAGCAAACCGGGATGACCGAAGACGAGCTCGTGGAGTTCCTGGACCCGAGCCATCCGATGCCCGAGTTGAGTGATCGCGGTCGTCGCTGATGCCAGCATTCTCGTCGGCGAGCTTCTGCGCCGCCGCGGGCGTCAGCTCCTCCGACGCCCTGAGCTCAGCGTCTTCGTCGCCGAGGAACAATGGGAGGAAACCCAGCACGAGCTCGCACGGCGGCTTCCGGTGCTGGTGTCTCGAGCCCGGCTCGATGAGGCACAAAGACGCGAGCTCGAGAACGAGGTCGCGAGCCTGGTCGCCGACGACGTCCTCGAGGTGGTCACAGGCGAGCACTACAGCCACCTGCGCGGCATCGCGCTCCGGCGCGTGCCGCGCGACGAGCGCGACTGGCCCACCGTGGCCGCGGCATTGACACTCGACGCCTCGATCCTGACCGCGGACGCCGACTTCCTCGGCTGCGGCGTCGCCACCTGGACGGTTGAGACGCTGATCGCCGAGCTGGCGACCAGCTGAGGCCGCGCCGCCGGCCTCAGCCTTCAGTCCGACGGCGGGTCCATGGCCGCACGCAGCGCAGCGCCAAACTCCGCCGCCACCCGTGAGCGACGCATCGCGCACCGGCGGGCATCCGCAACCTCTCGCACGTACACCGTCCGGGTCACGGTGCCGTCCCTGTGGCCAAGCAGGAAGGCGACCTCATCGACACTCTCGCCGGCCAGGAGAGCGCGCGAGGCGACTGTGTGTCGAAATGAATGCATCGACGGCAGAGCACCCCGTGGGACGGGAACCGGTCGTCCCTCGTCGTCCCGCTCGTGGAGGATCGGATAGACGGGCCGTCCGTCGCTGTCGACCGCGCGCCGCTGCGCCTCGCGCAGGGCACGCGCGACGTTGCGATGCTGCAGCGGCCAGCGTGTTCCCGCCGCGAACACGAAGCCGTCCGGCTTGGTCTCCCCCGCGGCGTCCCGGTGTCGTGTCAGGACAACCGCCAGCTCCGGAGGAATCGGCACTGTCCTCGCGGAGCCATCCGTCTCCGTCGGCCATCGATTGCCGTGACGGTCCACCTGCCACCCGAACTCGATCTCGGGCTCGTCGAGGTCATCGATCCGGACATCGGCCCACGTCAGCCCACACAGTTCAGAGATCCGGGTACCCGTCAACGCCGCCACAGTGAACAGCGTTCGGAAGGGCTCATGGGCCGCCGCGATGGTCTGCGCGAGCTGCTCACCGATGAAGATCGGCCGACGCTTCGCCAACGAGACCTTGGGCCGCTTGGATGACAGCATCAGCGTCGTGGGGATCGTCCCTTTCCAGCCCAGCCGTCGGGCGGCGGACTTGTAGACCTGACCGGCAACAGCAAGGCCATGGCGATGGTGGCCTCGCTCTGCCTTCGGCGCGCATCTCACGGACGAGCCGCGCGAGGTCAGCAGCGACGATTGCGTCAAGCCTCCGCACCTCGAAGCGAGGACGGAGATGCTCATTGACGATGGTGCGGTACTCCACGACGTCGCTGAGATCCTCGGTCTCGCCGACCGCAACACCGTCAGCCAGTACCAGACGCGCTATCAAGATATGCCGCGCCCAGTTGTCAACCTGGGACGTGGCCGGCCGATGCCTTGGCTCAGGCCGGAGATCGAGCGCTGGCACGAGACGACTGCTGCTCAGGGTCGGACTCGTCTTGGTCGTCGTCCGTCGCGGTGAGCGTCGGCCTGGTCGGGGCGCTGTCGTTCCAGAAGGGGTTCTTGATTGTGAGTGGGCTGCCCTGAGGTGCATCCACTCCCGGTTTGGCGACGGGCTCGGATGCCCGTCGTCAAATCGGGAGTACCGCGACAGCGACCGCCGGATCACCGGAGCGGGCGGACGTCTCGCTGCGGCTTCAAGGTGTCGCCCGGCCAGCTGGACGAGAAGCTCTGCGCGTGTGGGGGTTCGGCTCCTGCGTGTTTGGCGCTCGTCGCCGTGGATAGATCGCGGCCGCTGGCTCACTCGGGGCGAAGAGGCGCTCGGTCGCCGATACCAAGGCGGACGAGCGCGTCGCGCTGGATCGATTTTGCCTACCTACCTACGCAGCTATTCGTTGAACATCGGCATCGCAAGCCGGATCAGCAGGGATTCGGCAGCCTTCAGGTTGAGATCGAGCTCGCTTCCGACCTTGTACGTCCGCCGCTGTATGGGCGCAACGTCGCCCTCGTCCTGCTCGTCTTTTTCGTCCAGCGTGACGTCGCTGTACTCCACCGGCGTTGCAGCCTGCTGCTCAAGATCCTCCTCTGGCTCTGGAGCCGCCATCCAGGTGATCGATAGGTCGAGCATGTCGACCGACGTCGGCTTTGCGTGGTGCAGCCGCTGCCGAAGATCGGATCCGTTACCGCTGAGATGATTGTTGATCCTCTTGTTGAGGGTCGAGCGCCATGCCCACGTAGAGCGGGCGCTGCACTTGGGTCGCAATCGATGCGATCCAGTTACCCAGCGGATCACCCGCACAGATCAACGAGTGCAACAGGATTCGCTTTTTGTCCTGGATCCTGGAGCGCTGGTCTTGGACCGTGATTGAGTAACACGGCTTGACCTGCTTCTTCTGCTCCTTGCCGACAACCGCTAGCGAGGAGCCCTGAGATGGGTCTTGACCGTCGGCTCATCGGCCTCGAGTAGACGCGCGATGTTGTGGGTCCAGATGTACAAACCCGGACGGTGCGGGATGAGTTGTTCCTGGACCTCACGATCGGCAGCCTGAAAGTCCTTGACCGAGACGACCGCGGAGTCCTGGCTGTCGACGGGAAGCATGCGATTGCGACGCGGCTACACGTGGCAGACCGTGCAGGCCGTCTCCCCATCTTCCTCGTCCAGCACGCCCGCAAGCAGTTCCACCAACGGCCGATTAGGACGTGATTTCGCCTCGCGAGCCATCGCCTGCTCGTGCTGCGCGATGATCTCGTCGCGGCGCGCGAGCAGCTCCCGCAGGCTCTCGTTCTGGGACCACGTGAAGCGCTGCCCGGAAGCCCGCGCCTCGTAGTTGACCTTCTCCTCGTACTCGACGGCGCGTTCGAACAACTCGGGATGCTGCTCGTGTAGGCGCACCCATTCGTACTTGCGCTGGAAGAAGCAGAAGAAGCAGCCCGACCGCGTCCGCCACTCGTAGTACGTCGCGTGCGTGGTCGACGCCGAGTCCGGTGAGATGACCGTGCATCGATTGAGCGGGGAGACCGCCGAGGTGGTCGCGTTCTGCTGCGGCCTGCCGCGGCCGACGAGAGCCGCCTACGAGGCGGGGCCGACGGGCTACGGGCTCGCGCGGGCGCCGGCGGCGGCCGACGCGCGTGACGCGGAGCGCCTCGTGCGGTTGTTGATGATCGATGCGCTGCACGCGGTCAGGGTGCCGACGCCCGAGCAGGAGTCGCTGCGCGATCTGGTCCGTGCGCGTGAAGACGTCCGCGTGGATCTGATGCGCGCCCGTCAGCGGCTGTCGAAGCTGTCGTTGCGCCACGACGTGCGCTATGAGGACACGACCAGCCGTTGGGGCGAGCGCCACCGTGCTTGGTTGGCGCGGGTCGACCTCGGTCAGCGAGGCGCGCAGGCGACGCGGGCTGACTATGTCGGCGCGGTCGAGGCGCTGGAGCTGCGCCGCGGCACGCTCGAGGCGGCGATCGCGCAGCTGGTGTCAGACACGCCGTGTGCGCAGGCCGTCGCGCGGCTGCGTTGCCTGCGTGGGATCGACACGCTGACCGCGGTCGGGCTGGCGGTCGAGATCGGCGACTTCGAGCGTTTCCAACGGCCGGGGCAGCTGATGGCCTATGTCGGGCTGGTGGCGTCTGAGCACAGCAGCGGCCAGACCCGCCGCCAGGGGCACATCACCAAGTCCGGGCCACAGCACGCCCGCCGGCTGCTGGTCGAGGCGTCATGGCACTACCGCCGCCAGCCGCGCGCGGGAACGACGCTGTAGCGCCGCCAGCAAGACCAGAGCCAGGTCGTGGTCGCGATCGCGTGGAAAGCCCAGCAGCGGCTACACCACGTCTGGCGCCGGCTTGACGGCCAGCGGCACATGCGCCGCACGATCGTCGCGGTCGCAGTCGCGCGCCACCTCGCCGGGTTCTGCTGGGCGGTCGTCAACTACAACGACCAGGAGCTCCCAGACCGACCGCCGCTCCGGCCAGAACCCTCGCGTGCTCGCGTGCTCGCGGGCGACGGCGGCTAGCGGATGCCGGCTTGCAGTCAAGCGCTTCGCGCTCGGCCTCGGACATCCGCTGGCTGGCAGCGAGGTCGGGCCGGGCGGCCCGACGACTGGCAAGGCAGTCGCGTCGAGCAACAACTGCACGCCGGCGGACCGACCCGCCCGGACCCGCCGATCCCACCCCAAACCTGACACAGCCGCTCGCTGACACCCCCAACCCAGGGCGCCGCCGACACGCAAACCACCCTTACACGTTGCTCAAACCCCACCCCTACGACCCTCGGCTGAGGAGGCGGCAGGACCAACCGGACCACCAACACGCGCGAGTGCATCCACGACCTAAACTTGAGCAGCCGCCCCGGCGGCCACCCTCGATCTTAGACTTAGACAGCCGGCTCTCACGACGAAACACGGTCCTGCGGTGCCAACCCGCGAATATGAGTCTGACCACGCGTCGCGCAACGCGTCAGGCCCGCCGCCCCCTCAGCCGAGCAATCCCACCCTACCGGCGAAACCCACCGGCCCAGGCTTGACAACGCTTCCTCCATATGAGGTTTAGGCGGACACCTTCGAGCCGCGCGCGAGAGCCGACCCCTCCCCATGTTCGCACCCCTGGCGGGGCGAGGGGGAGTCGGGGATCGGCGCCCGCGACAGAGCGGGCCCGCAAGCGGACGGGCCCCCGCTCGCGACCTGCGCCCATCACGGCGGCACGGCGTAGGTGATCGTCTCGAGGACCTCGACGCCGAGGGCGTCGGCGATGGCCTGTAGCCGGTCGACCCCGACGCCCGCGTATTCGTTCGCCTCCCAGCGCTGCACCTGCTGCTCTGGTAGCCCGAGCCGTTCTGCGAGCTCGCGCTGCTTCAGGCGCGCCGCGATCCGAGCCTCGATCAGTGCGACCGGAAGCTCCCGCAGCGAGTGCAGCGTTCGCTGCGCGACTCGCCCCGAGCGCAGGTCTTCGTAGCGGGCGAGCTGGGCGCGCAGCTCGTCGCGCTCGCTCGCGGTCGCGTCCATCAATGCCTGATGAATCCGCGGATGAACGTTTGGGTTCGGCCCGACCGCCGCCTGCGCGGCGAGCGCCTCCTCGAAGCGTCTGAGCTCCGCCTTCGTGATCCGGTACTGGCGCTCATTGGTGATCATCCCAGCGCTCCGATGTCGATCGCGATGATCCCCTTCGCCGCGCGCGTGAGGCGGTCGCACTCGAAGAACTCGACGAACGGGATGCCGCCCGGTTCGGCCGCGACCTCAGCCGGGAACAGCTCGCCGCCGTAGCGAGCCTTCTGTGCCGCACGAAGGTCGGCGAAATCGAGGAGCACGGGGTCGAGCCGGTCGGGGTCGACCCCATCCATCTCCAAGCAAGCGTCGAAGTGGCCCGGCAGCTCCTTGTCAGTGACGAAGCTGCTGTCCAGATACACGCGCGCGCAGCCGGCGCCGCGAAGCGAGTCGATTGCCAGGTGCAGGCCGCTCAGCAGCTGTTCGCGTCGTTCGTTCGTTGCGTAGCGGTCCACGATCTCGTCCCAGGTGGCTAAGTGGATTCCGGGCGGGAGGTTCCCGCGCCCGTCAAACGATGGTATCACGACACAACCGATGCGTTGGGTTGGCAGCCACCGTCAGGCAACCATCCTTCGGGATCTTCGTTGCTTGAGGTCTGCTAACCATACTTGACGATACACAGAATGCCTTTGTAGAATACCTGACGAGGCTGAAGATCACCTTCCAAGCACGACTGACGCGAACCTGGCTAGCGCG
>JBEKRJ010000396.1:0-5211 GCA_049518835.1 Solirubrobacteraceae bacterium | reverse complement strand
GGTTCTCAGCGTGCTGCGAGGTGAGCGTGGACGAGTTGGACCGCCATCGCTCCTTCGCCGACGGCTGTGGCACAGCGCTTCGTCGAGCCGGACCGGACGTCACCGGCCGCGAGAATCCCCGGAACGTTGGTGTCGAGCAGATTGTCGGCGCCTGCGCCAGCGCCGGTGAGAATGAAGCCGTTTGCGTCGCGCACAATCGCGTCGTCCAGCCAATCGGTACAAGGCGACGCGCCCAGGAAGAGGAACAGGTACGAAAAGGGAAGGCGCTCGCCGTTCTTGAGCGTGACTGCCTCGAGCTGCCCGCCGGTGCCGTGCAGAATGGCGATCTCGCTCTCGCCGCGCACCGCGACGCCGTATCGATCGAGCTCGCGCACGAGATAGTCCGACATTGTCTCGCGAAGGTCTGCTCGGCGGTGGAGCAGCGTCACGAGAGCGCCGCCGCGAGTCAGCCAGACGGCGGCCTGGCCGGCCGAGTTCCCTCCGCCGACGACTGCCACCCGCTCGGCGCCGCAGAGTTGCGCCTCGGGCGGTCCAGCGGCGTAGAAGACGCTCACGCCTTCGTACTCGTCGAGGCTCTCCACAGGTAGCCGCCGGTACTGCGCACCCGTTGCGAGCACAACAGCGCGTGCCGCGACCTCGTGATCCTCTTCCAACCGGACGATGTGGCGTCCGTTCCCGGGTTCGAGAGAAATCGCGCGGTACTGCGTCGCGAGGCGCGCGTTGAACTTCCGCGCCTGGGTGACGGCGCGGCTCGTCAACTCCGTACCGGTTATCCCAGCCGGGAATCCGAGGTAGTTCTCGATTCTCCGGGACGCGCCCGCTTGGCCCCCGAGCGCGGTGCTGTCGATCACCAAAGTGTCGAGTCCCTCGGAGGCGCCGTAGACCGCGGCGCCCAGGCCTGCCGGCCCTGCACCGACCACGACCAGGTCGACCTCCTCACGGGGCGCGAGCTCACGGCCGATCCCCAGCGCGCGAGAGACCTGGCCCGTCGACGGGCCACGTAGCTCGCTCCCGCCGGGCAGCTTGACCAGCGGAAGGCTCGCCGGATCGAGTCCGGCCACGAGCTCAGCCGCCGAGGGATCGTCCGCGCGCTCGGAGTCGCGCCACGTGAACGGCAGGCGATTACTGCGAGCGAACGCGAGCATCCCCATCGTGGCCTGGGATGACTGCGGGCCGACGATCTCAAGGCCGATCCCCTTGACCCGCTGCAGAGCTTCGCGCCTCGCGATGAAGGTCGAGAGCAAGAGATCGCTGAGCGGCTCGTCCTCGTAGAGCAGCGAACGCATCGTGTCGCGGTCGACCGCGGTGTAGCGCAACGGCTGTGTGACGACCGCAGTGACGAAAACCGTCTGCCCGGAAAGCAGATTCAGCTCGCCGAGAAAGCCCGATCGTCCGTGCCTGAGTATCTCGTTGCCCGCGGCGTCGAGGATCGCGACCTCGCCCTCGAGAATCGCGATGAACGGATAGCGCTGATCACCGACGCGGTAGAGCACATCCCCGACGTTTGCGGTGCGCTCTTCGCCACGCTCGGAAAGCGTCGCGAGCTGCGACGCGGACAACATAGGACTCGCTGGCGATGCAGCTGAGCGCTCGGACTCGATCATGCCCATCAGCGTATCCAGCCCGACATCACACACCTAGGCTGGTACGGCTCACCCCACGGCCCGACGCGGATCCACTAGCCACCAGGCAGAGCTCTACCCTCTTGGCATGGCGATCATCGTCTGCCCGAGCTGTGGAGCCCGCAACCGCGTCCGCCCGATCGCTTCAGGGTTCCCTCGCTGCCCGAGCTGCAAGTCAGAGCTTCCCTGGCTGGTCGATGCTGACGCGGACACGTTTGCCGCCGAGACGAACGCCTCAGTGCCCGTGGTCGTTGACTTCTGGGCCGCGTGGTGCGGACCGTGCCGGATGATCTCGCCCGTGCTCGCAGACCTCGCTGGCCGGCACTCCGGACGGCTGAAGATTGTTAAGGTCGACGTCGACGCCAACCCCGGACTCGCCGCGCGCTTCGCTGCCCAGTCGATCCCGCTCCTGGTTGTGATCCGCGACGGGCGCGAAGTCGACCGGATCGTCGGTGCGCTTCCGCGTGCGGCGCTCGAGCAGCGGCTCGGGCCCGTGCTCGCCGGCTGAGCATCGTCAGTCTGATTCACGAGGGGCCTCAGCCCTCCCATAGTCACTCACTCACTCACTCACTCACTCAGCGCAGATAACCCGGGCCGGTCAAGTCCGTTGCCGGTTCGCGGGGCACCAGCGCAGCCGCCCCGTCATCCGCGAGGTCGGTGCGATCCTGCGGTCAGCGGTAACGACGCGTTCTTCGCGCAGCAGGTAGCGGGGGCGCGAGTTAGGACCGCTGCGCAATCACACCGCCGGCGAGTCAAGGATTCAAGCTGTCGGACCGCATCTTAGTGAGCTTGACAGGCTCCGACGGGGCGTCACGCCGGTCCGCTGAGTAGGGGACCAAGTCCGAGGAGCCCGTCAGGGAGCCGTGATCGGACGGTGTCGAATGTTCGTGAGTGTGTTGCACCCTTGCGGGGCGGTGTTTGGCCTGTCGCTACGCCGCCTAGTTCTGGCAAAGCGTCTAGGACGAGCGGATCGAACTGCCGCCTGCTCTGCTCGCGCATCATTTCCAGAGCGACGGTGAGTCTGAACGCGGGGCGGTACACGCGGTCGTTTGTGAGCGCGTCGAAAACGTCAGCGACCGCAGTGATGCGACCTTCGATCGGGATCGCTTCGCCTGCCAGCCCTCGGGGGTAGCCGGTGCCGTCGAACCGCTCGTGATGTGTGTGCGCGATGCTGCTGGCGAGTTGCAGGACTGGGAAGCTGCTGCCGGCCAGCATCCGGGCGCCGATCGTGGTGTGGGACTGCATCTCGACGAACTCCTGTGCGGTCAGCGCGCCGGGCTTGCGGAGGATCGAATCGGGTATTCCGATCTTGCCGAGGTCGTGCAGGGCGGCGGCTGGCTCGAGCAGCTCTAGCAGTTCGCTAGGGAGGTCGAGAGCGGTCCCGATCGCGAGCGCACAACGACCCACCCGCCGTGCGTGTTGATTGGTGTCGTCGTCGCGGAATTCGCCCACGAGCGCGAGCCTGTCGAGCACTTCTAGGCGGCTCGCCTCGAGCTCGCGAGTCCGGGCGCGTACCGCCTCCTCTAGCCGTTTGTTGTGCGCTGCAAGCTTGCGCTCGCTGTGGCGCACCGTGAGCAGGTTGCGCACGCGCAGCAGAACCTCTTCGAAGTCGAACGGCTTGGTGAGGAAATCGCGGGCGCCGGCACTCAGTGCACGGTGACGGATGGCTTGTGTGACGTCGGCGGTCAGCACAAGTACTGGCGGCCCCGCCTCGGTCCGGATCGCCGGCCCGAGATGGTGCATGACCGCGAATCCATCCGTTCCCGGCATGTGCAGATCAAGCAACATAAGATCCGGGCTGCGCGCAGCGCAGCTTTCCAGCGCTTGGGTTGGGCTGGTCGTCGCCTCTAGATCGCTAAAGCCAGCGTCACGCAGCACAGCTTCGAGCAACGCAACGTTGAGTGGCTCGTCGTCGATTATGACGATCCGCATCGCGAGGATTGGATCGGTAGGCGTCATCGGATTGTGCCAGCTTGTTCGAGCATCGCTTGGCCGAGGCCCTCGACCTCCGATGCTTCTGCACCGAGTCGGTCAAAAAGCGATGAATAGCCTAGCCTCGGAAGGTCCTCGGTCGCGATCCCTGCCCCGGTGTCAGTAACCTGGCGCGCGACCGTCTCGCCCTCCGCGGCAGCGCTGACGTGGACAAGGCCGTTGGGCCGGTTGTACTTGATCGCGTTCGAGAGCAGGTTCAGTAACACCTGCTTGAGCCGCTGGAGGTCTGCGAGCACGTACGCATCGGTGACCGGGCTCAAATCGGCGTCGACCACGACGCCGTGCTGAGCGGCGATCGGGCGGACCAGATCGAGCGTCTCCTGCACGCCGTCGGCGAGCAGCACCGGCTCGACCGAGATACCGAGGTTGCCCGATTCGATCCGCGAGATCACCAGCACCTCGTCGATCAGTACCTGTGCTTGGAGCGCGACCCTCCGCCGGGCGTCCGCCTCCGCAGTCAGATCGCGGGCCATACACGACGTGCCGCTCACCCGTCCGGCGGCGTCACGAATCGGTGCGACCGCAAGCGAGACCCTTACATGCGAGCCGTCCTTGCGCACGCGCTCGGCTAGCAGTCGGTCGATCTGCTCGCCCGCCACCACACGAGCGACAATCGCGCGCTGCTCGTCCTCATGCTCAGGCGGAACCAGCAGACTCATCGGCTGACCGACCGCTTCAGACGACGTGTAGCCGAACAGCCGTTCGGCCCCCGCGCTCCAGACGGTCAGCCTACCGTCACGGTCAACGCCCATGACGGCGTCCGGCGAACACTCAACGACCACCGCCAAACGCTGGTGGACATCGATAACACGACGCTTTAGCAGCCTGATCAACATCGCCGCGGCGCACAGCGCGGCCCCCCAAACCAGCAGTAAATCCGCGTCCTTGCTGGATAACTGCGGCCACGCGGTCTCGCTGGGATACACGCGACACCAGATCGCCAGCCCGCAGGCGCCGACCATCCAGGCGATCTGCACGAGCGCGGCCGCATCAGGCTGATCAACCAAACCATCGCGACGCCGCCAGCCGTGAGTGCAAGGAACGCTACCCGCCCGCGCAAACACCGCGACATCCCGCGGGCGTGACACAAATCCAGCAAGACCGACACCTGCTTGCCACCAAGGCTTCCTCGACAAACGACCCCCGGCACGCTCATTCCCACCGTGACCCATCCTGGCTCGGCCGGGACGCGGCAGAGCGGGACGGTCAGGCCGCTCATGACCACAGAACTCTGCCGACGCAGCCCGAAGGGTCAACCGCGCATGAGCCTGATCACCCGCCCGCCGGCGCGGAGCCCCAGACGAGGTCACCCCATTACCCCAACAAGCCCGGACTTGGGATCGACTAGCAGGAGCTCTCCGCAGGCCGCGACGCGACCGGTAGGCAAACCGATGCAGTGCACGTCTGCCCAGCCACGGCACATGCCATCTCGGGTCGACGAACCGCTCCCTCGATCAATACCCACCCCAATCAGCCCCTTGCTGAATTTCGAACCACGAAAAGACGGCATCCCAAGCGACCAGTTGTCTGCCTGGCTCGTGCATCGGGCACAGCACGCTGATTCTTGACACCCAACTGTCAGATCTCAACGAGATCC
>JBEKRJ010000395.1:0-5225 GCA_049518835.1 Solirubrobacteraceae bacterium | reverse complement strand
GGCCCGGAGGATCGAGGCGCTCGGGCGTGAGTGGAACGCGGCGCGCGCCTGGGGAGTGCGCGACCGGGGACAGTGGGTGGGGACGCTGCGCAGCGAACGGCGCAGCCTCACCGTGCCGGGAGCGGGAGACGGGACGGCGGAGGTGTGGGTGGACGCGGTCACCAACGTGACCGTCGCTGGCACGCATCGGCGGCGCGGTCTGATGACGCGCATGCTCGACGGTTCGCTGCGGGCGGCTCGTGACAGAGGTGACCCGATCAGCATCCTGATCGCGGCAGAATGGCCGATCTACGGCCGGTTCGGGTATGCCCCTGCGACGCTGTCGGCTGACTACGTCCTGCGCCGTAGTCGTCCGGGAGCAACGTGCGCAGGGGACTCCACGCGCGTGAGGCAGGTCGAGATTCGCGAGCTCGGTGAGCTGGCGCCGCGAGTGTATGCGGCTGCTCGCCGCCGGCGGGCGGGTCAAATCGACCGCTACCAGCCGTGGTGGAACCGGGTTCTGGGCCTTGATGGCTACACGGCGTTTGAGGATCTGCCGCAAAATTGGTTCGTCCACGAAGGCGACGCTGGCCCGGACGGCCTGCTCGGCTGGAAGCCAAACGGCCACTTCGGTCTGATCCCGCCGCTGGCGACAGTCGAGGCGTGGGACTTGACAAGCGCGAACGACGTCGCTTACCAGAACCTGTGGTCGTATCTCAGCGGCATCGACGGGATCGATCACGTCAACCTGCCCAATCGCCCGGTCGACGAGCCGATCCGCTGGCTGCTCGCGGACGCCCGCACGCTGGTGCTCAGCGAGCAGTTCGATTTCCTGTGGCTGCGCCTGCTGGACGTGCCGGTCGCCCTGGCTGCACGACGCTACGCAGTGGCCGACGAGATCGTCTTGCAGGTGGTCGACGAGCAGTCAGAGCGTTTCGCCCAAGGCCGCTACCGGCTGCGAGCCGACGGGGAGGTCGTGTCGTGCGAGCGCACAGCGCAGGACGCCGATGTCGAGATCACCCAGCTAGCGCTCGCGTCGATTTACCTCGGCGGCTTCCGGGTCAGGCAACTGCTGCTGACAGGCGGGCTGAGAGAACGGACACCCGGTGCGCTCGGGCGGCTGGACCTCCTGTTCTCCACGCCACTCGCGCCCTGGAACGGCACCTCGTTCTGACTTGACTTTGCAATACAAACCAACCGCGGCCAGCACCGCCGCCGCGGCGACGAGCGCACCGTCCGGGGAAGCTCCGCTGGTACTACCAGGGGGTTCCCGACGACTTCAAGGACTACGACATGCAGGCGTCGCCGATCTCGGCGCGTATCGACGGCACGTCGGTCGTCATCGGCGCCGGCAAGATGGGCTACATCTACGAGCTGAACGGGCTGACCGGCGTGATCTGGAAGACCGCCGTCGGGCAGCACAACGGCCACGACAACGACTCGCTCCAGGCGCTCGAGCACCGCCTCACCCTCAAGGTGCCATACACGATCGCTCCTGGGTCGCTCGGCGGTGTGTTGACCAACCCTGCCCTCGCCCGCAACAGCGTCTACGCAGCGACGTTGGACGTACCGCTGACCTATACGAGCTTGAATCAGGCCTCCCCGACCGAGGCCGCCGGACTTCCCAGCGGCGAGGTGGAAGCGCTCGGCCTCGCGACCGGCAAGGTCGTCTTTCGCCGCCAACTTCCCACATCGGCTAACTCGCCGATCGCCATCGCCGGCAACGCCGTGATCGTCCCGGCGGGCGGCCCCGTGACACGCACCGGAGGCGGAGACCCGCAGGTGGTGGCGTACGTGACTCCGTAAGTCGCTCACTGGCCAGGCTGGCGTGGTGACCGGTTCGCCGGAACCGGTCACCTTGCCAGCGGCTGCTGTCAGTCGAGGTCGAAGCGGTCGAGGTTCATGACCTTGGTCCATGCCGCTAAGAAGTCGTGGACGAACTTGTCCGCCGCGTCGTCGCCGGCGTAGACCTCGGCGATCGCGCGAAGCTGGGAGTTCGAACCGAACACGAGGTCGACCGCGGTACCGCTCCATTTCGCCTCGCCCGTGGTGCGATCGCTCCCCTCGTAGACGCCTTGCGCGGACTGGGACGGTCGCCATTCGGTCTGCATGTCGAGCAGATTGACGAAGAAGTCGTTGGTCAGCGACCCGGGGCGGTGGGTGAATACGCCGTGCTCGGAGTTGGCGTAATTGGCGTTCAGTGCCCGGAGGCCGCCGACGAGGACGGTCATCTCGGGAGCGGTCAGCGTCAGCAGGTTGGCTCGCTCGACGAGCAGCTGCTCGGCGGGGAGCGCTTGGCCGGGCCGCAGGTAGTTGATGAACCCGTCGTGCGTGGGTTCGAGCACGGCGAACGACTCGACGTCGGTCTGCTCTTGGGAGGCGTCGGTGCGGCCCGGGGCGAACGCGGCGGTAACGGCATGGCCGGCATCGATGGCTGCCTGCTCGACCGCGGCGCATCCGGCGAGCACGATCACGTCGGCGAGTGAGACCCGCTTGTTGGTGGCCTGTGAGGCGTTGAACTGCTGCTGGATGCCTTGCAGTGCGTCCAGCACGCTTGCCGACGCAGCGTTGATCTCCCAGTCCTTTTGCGGTGCTAGGCGAATCCGCGCGCCGTTGGCACCGCCACGCTTGTCGGTGCCGCGGAACGTCGCGGCGGACGCCCAAGCGGTGGCGACCAGTCGTGAGAGCGACAGGCCCGTGGTGAGGATCTTGCGCTTCAGCGCGGCGACGTCATCGTCGTCGACGAGCTCATGATCGACCGCAGGGACCGGGTCCTGCCACAGCTGCGGCTCGGCCGGAACGAGCGGACCTAGGTAGCGGGTGACGGGGCCCATGTCACGGTGGGTCAGCTTGTACCACGCCTTGGCGAACGCGTCCGCGAACTCATCCGGGTTCTCGTAGAAGCGCCTGGAGATCGGCCCGTAGATCGGATCCAGCTTCAGCGACAGGTCCGTTGTGAGCATCGCCGGGGCATGGCGCTTGGACGGGTCGTGGGCGTCGGGAACCGTGCCCTGGGCCGAGGGATCCTTCGCGGTCCACTGGTTTGCGCCGGCCGGGCTCTTGGTCAGCTCCCACTCATACTCGAACAGGTTCGTGAAGAAGCTGTTGTCCCACTTCACCGGCGTCGCGGTCCAGATCCCCTCCAGGCCGCTGGTCCAGGTATCGGCGCCGTTGCCGTTACCGACGGAGTTCTTCCAGCCCAGCCCCTGGAGCTCGAGCGGAGCAGCCTCGGGATCGGGACCGATGTGGTCATCGGTGACCGCGCCATGGGTCTTGCCGAACGTGTGACCGCCGGCAATCAGCGCAACCGTCTCCTCGTCGTTCATCGCCATGCGAGCGAACGTCTCGCGGATGTCGCGGGCCGCGGCCAGCGGATCCGGGACCCCGTTGGGGCCCTCCGGGTTGACATAGATCAGGCCCATCTGCACCGCGCCCAGGGGCTGCGCGAGCTCCCGGTCGCCGCTGTAGCGCTCATCGCCAAGCCACATGTGCTCGGGTCCCCAGTAGACGTCGTCGGGCTCCCAAACGTCCTCACGTCCTCCGCCGAATCCGAACGTCTCAAAGCCCATCGACTCCAGCGCGCAGTTGCCGGTGAAGATCATCAGGTCGGCCCATGAGATCCTGTTGCCGTACTTCTGCTTGGTCGGCCACAGCAGCCTGCGGGCCTTGTCGAGGCTGACGTTATCCGGCCAGCTGTTCAGCGGAGCGAAGCGCTGGGCACCGGCGCCGCCTCCGCCGCGACCGTCGGTGATGCGGTACGTGCCGGCGCTGTGCCACGCCATTCGGATGAACAGCGGTCCATAGTGGCCGAAGTCCGCCGGCCACCAGGGCTGCGAGTCGGTCATCAGCTCCACCAGGTCCTGCTTGAGGGCCTCGAGGTCAAGCGTCTTGAACGCCTCCGCGTAGTTGAACTCCTCGCCCAACGGATTGGACTCGGGAGAGTGGTGGTGCAGAACCTTCAGGTTGAGCTGATTGGGCCACCAGTCTCGGTTGCGCCAGCCTCCATCCGGGGCGTGGACGACTGGGCACTGGGCCTTGCTATCGGTGACAGCCACGTCTGTTCCTCTCCGTTCGCGTTGGTTGACCTATGATCGTTGGTTGTCCGTAATCACCCCTGGTCGTCACGGACACGGGGGCGCGCCGCCCGTCTGCCTCGCCGCAGGACCGAGCGATCAGCCGTCCGACGCGATTGAGGCCGCCGCGACGCATTCGGGGCACCGACCCCAATAGATGACCTCGGCTTCGTCGATCTCATAGCCGTATTGCTCGGGGGCCGTGAGGCAGGGGCTGTAGCCGACAGCACAGTCGGTGTCGACCATCCGGCCGCACGATCGGCAAATCAGGTGGTGATGGTTGTCACCGACGCGATCCTCGTAGCGCGCCGGCGAGCCAGCGGCCTGGATCCGTCGGATGATTCCCTTGTCCGTGAGGGTTGCGAGAGCGTCGTACACGGCCTGCAGCGAGATCGCGCCGATCTCGGTCCGTACGGCGCTGTCAACGTCGCTGGCGGTGCAGTGGGGTCGCTCGGACACAGCGCGCAGAACAGCCAGACGCTGGGCTGTGACCTGCACCCCGTGCCGGCGCAGCAGCGCAGCTTGGTCGATGAATTCCCTCATTAGACCGGCTGTAGTCTAGCTCTGATATTGGAGGGGCTCAAGTACTTGGGGTAGACGCCATGTCGCGCCCACGCGGCCGGGGACGCGAGTTAGACAACTGGATAGACAATCGAGTTCACCCCATCGACGTTCGGCTAGTGAGCCCAGAAGCCGATTTGACTACGCTGCATTGCGCCCGAGACCTGGTATCAGCGGCGATTGTGACCTCAGCAAGGCGAGACATAAATGCTCTGGAATGACGTGCTCATCGACGACTACATCACCGACGGTGCGCGGCTCATGGAAGTGACGACCAAGCGTGCTCAAAGAAACTACGGGCTCCTCGGCGGACTTATCTTCCGGTTCGTTCATGCGCTTGATTCGGCGACGCTCGAGTCCTGGACGCTGGACGAACGGACGCTCGACGCGTTTAGTCTCGTCGTGCCAGCGCGATAGAGCGATTCGGTCTGTGCCGCTCCGCGCCGTAGCCCGTCCTCGATCGCTGTCAGCGGAGTCGCGTCGGTGACGCGCCCGACCGCCTCGAACCCTTCGGCGCGAGCCCAGGAGGCGGTGGAGCGCCCCGCCCCGGGTCGCCGGCGTTGCCTTCGGTGAGCCCGCGACGGGCGCTTGGACGCCGGCACCGCAGCGGTT
>JBEKRJ010000394.1:0-5225 GCA_049518835.1 Solirubrobacteraceae bacterium | reverse complement strand
CGAGATCCAGTTGCCCAGATCGGGACCGCCGACGTCGCTGAACGCCGCCTGCCCCTTGACCCGGCGCAGCAACTCGAAGCGCATCGTCATCTTGACCGTGCCGGCCAGTGGCCTCATCACGGCCTGCACGAACACCTCGCGCTGCGCCGGCGAGACCGCCGGCTGGCAGACGAAGCCCCGCAGCTGCGCCAGGCTCGGATCGGCCTGCGTCGGCGCGGCCGCGGTCGTGGCCGCGGTCGCGGTCGCGGCCGTGGTCGCGGCCGTGGTCGCGCAGAGGACGACCAGCGCGGCGATCAGCAAACGTCTCATCGAGGGGTTAAACAAGCCGTCGGGCTCGAAGTTGCCCGACGGCTTGCGAACTGCGGCCCCGTTAGACGACCGTGTACAGCGGGCCGTCGCCGCCCTCGGGCGGCGTCAGGCGCCCGCCCTTTGCGGTGATCGCGCCGCACTGCACGCAGTTGGTGTAGTTGACGATCACGTCGACCGGCCCGGTCGCCGGCGCGTCGTCGGAGATCTCGTATACGCCTGCGGGGCACATCCACTGCCAAGTCTCGGCGATCTCGCGCGGCACGTTCTTGCGAACCCGGATGTGATTGGGCGCATCGTCGCGAGTGGCGTTGCCCGACACGTAGACGCTCGACAGCTTGTCGAAGATGTACTTGTTGTCGGCCTTCGGGTAGGAGTCCTTCATCCCGTCGAGGGTCATCCCGGCATCGGCGTCGCGGTGATTGGCCCACCTGCCGCCCGGGAACCGGCCTTTGGTCATCACCATCGCGTTCGTGATCGCACCGCCGACGAAGAACCCGCGCCCGAACGGCTGCTTCATGTTGCGCGTCTCGTAGAGCTCGCGGCCGATCACCGACTCCTCGACGCGCTTGTCGTACGCCGACAGATCGCTGCTGCCGGCCTTCAGCGCCGCGAAGATCGTCTCCGCGGCGAGGATCCCGGAATGGATCGCATAGTGGATCCCCTTGAGGATCGGCACGTTGACCATGCCCGCGCTGTCGCCGCAGATCACCAGACCAGGAGCGGACGGCTTGGGCATCGCCCAGTAGCCGCCCTCGGGGATCGCCTTCGCGCCCCACGCGACGCGCTTGCCGCCTTCGAGGATCCCGCGCACGAGCTTGGAGGTCTTGAACAGCTGCAGCAGGTCGTGGCTGGACACGGTCGCGTCGGTGTAGTCAAGCCCGACGACGAACCCGATCGAGACCCGGTTGTCGCCCATCGGGTAGATCCACGAGCCGCCGAACTCGTGCCACTTGGCGCGGTAGCGCAGCGGCCAGCCGAGCGTGTGGATCACGCGATCCAGCGGCTTGGCGACCTCCCACACCTCCTTGACGCCGAGCGCCCAGACCTGCGGCTCGCGGCCGGAGCCGAGCTTGAACTCCTTGATCGCGGCGCCGGCGAGATGGCCCCAGGTTCCCTCGGCCAGCACGGTTGCCCGCGCGGTGACGTCGGAGCCCGGCTCGAAGTTGCCAAGCTCCTCGCCCTCCTTGCCGCGGCCCTTGTCACCCGAGCGCACGCCGCGCACGACTCCGTCCTGCACCAGCAACTGGTGGGCGCTGGTCTCGGTCAGGATGTAGGCGCCTGCCTCCTCGGCCTTGTCTGCCAACCACCGCGACAGCTCAGCGACGCTGACCATGTAGTTGCCGTGGTTGCGAAACGGCGGCGGCGTCGGCTTCAGTCCCACCGCCCGGCCGGGACCGAGCATCCAGTAGACGTTGTCCTTGGCGACCGTGCCGTACGTCGGCCACTGCGACGGATCAATGTCCGGGAACAGCTCCTTGAGGCCCGAGGGGCGCATCATCGCGCCGCTCAGGTTGTGGGCCCCGCAGGCCTTGCCCTTCTCGATCAAGGCCACCGGCACGTCGCCGAGGCGCTCCATCAGCTCGGGCTCGCCGGCCAGCAGCTGCAGCAGCTTGTTCGCGCAGGCGAGGCCCGCCGGTCCACCGCCGACAATCACGACCCCGACGTCGATGCGCTCGTCCTCGGTGTCGAGCTCACGCCTGACGAACTCCCCGGTCGAGTCGACCGGGGGCGGGAACTCACTTGGCGCGGTGGCGCCGTTTGCCGAAGCCATCGTGATCAACCACCCTTCTTTGCCTTCACCGCGTCGGTCAGC
Source organism: Solirubrobacteraceae bacterium (assembly GCA_049518835.1). Lineage (GTDB taxonomy): Bacteria > Actinomycetota > Thermoleophilia > Solirubrobacterales > Solirubrobacteraceae > Palsa-465. The sequence continues at coordinate 3,103 of JBEKRJ010000394.1, read as the reverse complement.
TTGGGCAGGATCTTGTTCAGATCGCCGACGATCCCGAGATCGGAGAACTCGAAGATCGGCGCGTTTGCGTCCTTGTTGATCGCCACGATGTTCTCTGAGGACTGCATCCCCACCTTGTGTTGGATCGCTCCTGAGATCCCGGCCGCGAGATACAGCTTCGGCGCGACGGTCTTGCCCGTCTGGCCGATCTGCGCCGCGTACGGGTACCAGCCGGCGTCGACGACGGCGCGTGTCGCCGCGACCGCGCTGTTGCCGCCGAACGCCGCCGCGAGGTCCTCGGCGAGCTTGAAGCCCTCGGCCTTGCCCAGACCGCGACCGCCCGCGACGAGCACGTCGGCGCCCTCGATGTCGACATCGGCGCCGCGCTGCTCGCCACGTTGCACCATCTTCGCCTGCAACGACCACGGCGAGTAGTCGACGTCGACGTCGACCACCGCGGCCGCCGCGCCGTCCTTGTTGACGAGCTCGAACGCGTTGATCCGCCCGATGATGATCCCGAGGCCGCCGTTGTAGTGCGAGACGGAGATCTTCGAGTCCCCGAGGATCGGTCGCTCGGCGACGAGCTTGCCGCCCTCCGCGCGCACGGCCGTGACCTCCATCGTCACGCCGGCCTGCTTGCGCGCCGCCAGGCCGGCTCCGATCTCAAATCCCAGCAGGCCGCCGCCGAACAGCGCATACGAATGACCGTGCTCGTCGATCACCTTCGCCATCGCGTCGACGACCGGTTGCGCGAGCCCCTCGGGACCGCGGGCCCGGAACACTTTCGTGGCACCATAGGCACCGAGCGACGCGCACAGCGCGTCGGTCAGGTCCTCGCCGCCGAGCACCACCGCATGGCACTCGCCGCCGACCTCCGCAGCGCGCGCGGCTCCCTCCGAGACGGCGCCAAGCGAGTTCTTGTTGAAAGCGCCCTCGTAGTGCAGGACATAGGTCAGAACGTCGGCCATGTCTAGATCAGCTTCCTTTCGTCGAGCCAGGCGATGATCTTCTCGACCGTCTCATTCGTGTCCTCGTCCTCGATGATCTGGCCCGCGGACTTCGCCGGCGGATCGTGGAAGTCGCCGCACTGCACGCGCGAGCCCTGCTCGCCGATCAGCGCAGTGTCGATCCCGACGTCGCCCGTCGCAAGCGTCTCGAGCGGCTTCTTCTTCGCGCCCATGATCGCCTTCAGCGACGGATAGCGCGGCTCGTTGATCGCGTCGCCGACCGAGATCACCGCCGGCAGTTCGATCGACACCGTGTCATAGCCGTACTCGGCCTGGCGCTCGCAGCGCAGCGCGCCGTCTTCGATGTCGAGCTTGATCACCTGCGTCAGCGAGGGCATCTTCAGGTGGTCGGCGACCAGCGCGCCCATCGTGTAGCACTCACCGTCGTCGGACTGCTGGCCGAGCAGCACGAGATCGGGCTGCTCTTTCTCCAATGCCTTCGCCAGCGCGTAGCCCGTGGCCGACACGTCGGAGCCGACCAGCGCTGGATCGGTCAGGTGCAACGATCGGTCAGCGCCGAGTGACACCGCCTTGTGCAGCGCGCGGACCGCAGACTCGGGGCCCATCGTCACTGCGACGATCTCGTCGACCGTCACCGCGCCGCCCTCGCGAATCTGCATCGCCGCTTCGATGGCGTGCGTGTCATAAGGGTTCAGGTTCTTTTCCCCGGAACGGTCCAACCGCCCCGTCGACGCGTCGATGCGCTTCGCGACGGCGGCGTCCGGCACCTCTTTGACCAGGACGCAAATCTTCAAACTCGTGCCTCCTATGAGGGGATTGCACCGCGGGACCATCGGGTTCCGCGCTCGGGCTTGGGCATCGGTCGGGTTGACGACCCGAACCCTTTCATACTATCGCGTTGACTGACGAGTCAATCGGCCTTTGCCGTAGACCGATTGACACCTCGCCGGCCGGCGAAAGCGCTGCAGTCGAGGGTCCTAAGGGTCCTAAGGGTCCTAAGCGCGGACCGCGCCGCGGATGAAGTCGACGATCTGCTGCGTCGGCGAGCCGGGGCCGAACACCTCGGCGACCCCAGCCTCCTTCAGCTGCGAGACATCGTCGCCGGGGATCGTGCCGCCAACCGTGACGAGCACGTCGTCGACGCCCTGCTCCTTGAGCAACTCGAGCACGCGCGGGACAAGCGTCATGTGGGCGCCCGACAGGATCGACAGCCCAACCGCATCCGCGTCCTCCTGAATCACCGTCTCGACGATCTGCTCGGGCGTCTGGTGCAGCCCGGTGTAGATCACTTCCATCCCGGCGTCGCGCAGTGCGCGAGCGATGATCTTCGCGCCACGGTCATGGCCGTCAAGGCCCGGCTTGGCGACCACCACCCGAATCTTCTTGTCGGAGCTCGACATCGGCGCTTGGTGATTCTAGTTGCCGTTCCGCCTGATCGGCATCCCGGACGTACCCAGCCCCTCAGCTGCGGCCGGTCGTGAGGCGCCCTGTTGAAGCCCGCGAGCCTGACCGCGATCGCGACGAGCCCGGGCGCCGGCCGCGCGCCGCGAACGCCACGCTCCCCAGTCCGCCGGCGGCCGCCGCGCCGACCAGCGCGCCGGCGGTCTTCAGCCGACGGGCGAGCCGATCGAAACGCAGCACCTGCCACCCCTCGCCGCGCGCGATCCGGGCGAGCTCCGAATCCGGGTTGACGGCAACAGGGTGCCCGACCGCGCGCAGCATCGGCAGGTCTGACTCGGAATCCGAGTAGGCGTATGACGCCTCGAGGTCGATCCCGTCACGAGCCGCGAGCTCCTCGATCGCCCGGGCCTTGCCACCGCGGTAGACGAACAGCCCGGTCGGCTCGCCGGTGAACACGCCGTCGCGCGCGCGCGAGAACTGCGACCCGATCGCGCCGTCGAGCGCGAGCACGCGCGCCAGCATCACCGCCAGCTCCTGCGAGGCGGCGGTGACGATGTACACGCGGCGCCCCGCGTCCTGATGCTCGTGCGCCAGCGCCAGCATCTGCGGATAGATCCGCGGCAGGATCCCCGAGAGCACGTCGGCCCCAAGGCGCTCGAGGTCGACGACCCGTACGCCCGCCAGCGACCGCGAGATCCGGTCGCGCAGCGCGTGCGTGTCCTCGTCGGTGGCTCCCCGCAAGCGGAATCGCAGGT
>JBEKRJ010000393.1:0-5229 GCA_049518835.1 Solirubrobacteraceae bacterium | reverse complement strand
CCGCGTGGTTGGTCGGCGGGTCGCTGAGCGCATGGACCGTGAACGCGAACCCGATCGAACAGCCCGCTAACGCGACGACGCGGGCACCCCGGGCGCCGATCAGCGCGACCGCGAACAGGCCCACCGCGAGCAGCCCCAGCGCGACGTCCATCACCGAGTACACCTGCCACGCGGTCGGGTCGGCAGGCACGCCGCGCAGCAGCTGCGAGTGGCCGTAGGCGCTAAGCACGGACCGCGACAGCTGATGGCTCCAGGTCAGGAACAGCGATCCTGCCAGCAGCACCGAGCCGATCACGATCAGCCAGTCGGCGATCCCCTCGCGAGCCTCCCTGCTGACAGCCAATGCGCGCGATCAGTACTGGCGCGCCGACCAGATCACCGCAAACGCGGCATAGACCGACGCGACCAGCAGCACGCACCAAGCAATCGTGCCGCCTGGCGAGGCCCACAGCTTCTGGCTGGCGGTCAGCGTCAGGAACGCGACCCCGAGCGCGCCGTACAGTACCGCGCGGCGCCCGTCACCGAGCGAGTACAGCGACACGCGATGCTGGCGATACATCATCGCCGCAAACCACCACAACGTCCCGAGGAACACGAGGTACATAGCCTGCAAAGCGGTGTTGGCACCCGCTCCCCCACCGGGCACGATCGCGACCAGCGCGGCGATCACGAGCACGATCGCGATGTTGCGGGCCGTGGCCAAGCTCATTGACCACAAGCTTAGTGCGCCCTTGCGCCGCGAACGGTTGGTCGAGTTCAGCCGAGAGATGTTCGCGTCGATGAAGCGCGTCTGACGAGTCCAGAAGCGCCCGCCGGTCGCCAAACGTGACATACCGGCAAAGTCGCGCCCGGACACGTCACGTTGTGTCCCGCAGACGACCACAACGTGACACCCGTGACGGTCGGATCACCGGCTGTAACGTTGTTCCAGCCGCGACGCGCGCGTCGGCGTCGCGACCGGCATGTGAGCCGGCGCCAAGCACGCGCGCCGCCCGCCGGCCGCGCCCGCGCTGCCAGGACAGATGGCTCGTTTCCCGCCGCGGGGGCCCGTCTGGACCGGTGATCGTTTCTGGTCCAGCGGTGAGGTTGCTGTTGGCAAGTGAGGGCGAGCCGGTGGCGCCAGGCAGCCGGACGACTCGGGCGGGGCCCGTTCCGGCGAGGCTGGATGGCGAGCGGGCCCCAGCCCCGAGCAGACGCCGTCAATACCCGCGTTAATTCCTCCTTCTCCGCGGGCCCTTACGCCCGTCGCCCGGAGTGGCTAAAGAAGCATGATCAGCTGGTCGGATCGCGCCGCGGGCGCGGCATCCCCCTTGCCCGTGGCGCCCGCGATGTTGCCGACGCCCTGCACCGCATCGGCCTCAATCTCGCCGGCGCCCTGCACCGGCTCGGCAGCGAACCGGTAGCCGACGCCGAAATGCGTGTGCACGTAGCGCCAGCCGGGCGAGACGCGCTCGAGCTTCTGGCGCAGCTTGCGCACGAACACGTCGACGGAGCGATCGCCGCGGGCCATCGTGTAGCCCCACACGCGCTGGTAGATCTCCTCGCGTTCAAGCACGCGGCCACCGGCGTTGGCCAGCTGCACCAGCAACTCATATTCCTTGCGCGACAGCGACGCGGGCTCGTCTCCGGCATAGGCGTCGAACCGATCCGGGCGGATCGTGATCTCGCCCTCGAGCAGCGGATCATCGCTGACCGGCAGGTCGCCGGCGCGCCGGCGCCGCAGCACGGCTTGGATGCGCGCCAACAGCTCCTCGGGGTGGCAAGGCTTGGTCATCCAGTCGTCGGCCCCGCCCCGCAACCCCCGCACACGATCGGCGACCGGTGCCGGACCCGAGCACACGAGGATCGCCAGGCCGGGGAGCGCCAGCGCGACCCGCTCGATGTATTCGAGGCCAGTCAGGGCAGGGTTGACCAGCAGCGCGTGCAGGCGCAGCGCCGCAAGCTGCTCGGGTCCCGCCGCGTAGCCGAGCAGCTCCCGCTCCCACCGCAGTGCGGCAAAGCGCCGATCGAGCAACGTCACGAGACCGCTGTCGTCGTCGATCAGAGCCACCCGGATGTGGGAGGCATCGTGCAGCGATGCCATCGCGCGGTCAGTTTAGTGGCCGACCAGGACGCGTCGACCGCCCCCGACCAGGACACGCCGACCGCCGCCGACCGGGACGCGTCGAGCGCCGGCTCACGGGGGCGGGAACGCGACCTCTAGCTCCAGCCCGCCGCCGTCCCGCGGCACGGCCCGCAACCGAGCCCCGTGGGCCGTCGCGATCGCGTCGACGATCGACAGCCCGAGCCCGTGCCCGCGCCGGCTGGCGGCACGGTCGCCGTTGCGCCGGCGAAACGGCTCCACTAGCGCGCCGACCTCGTCGGCGGCGATCACGGGGCCGCTGTTGGAGACCCGCAGCATGGATCGCCCGTCCTCGACCCCCGTCCACGCCATCATCCAGCCACCGGGCTGATTGTGGCGGACGGCGTTGTCGATCAGGTTCGCGACGAGACGCTCGATCAGCGCCCGGTCGCCCGCGATCGGCGCGCCCGACAGCGACGCGTCGACTCGCACGCCATCGGCGCGCAGACCGTCGACCCCCTCGGCGACGATCTCGCCGAGATCCAGCAGCGAGCGCGCCTCGAGGCCACGCTGGCTGCGCGCAAGCGTCAGCAGCGCTTCGATCATGCGCTCCTGCTGCTCGCCGGTCGCGAGCACACGCGCGCAGGCGCCGCGCAGCGTCTGCGCGGAGGCGTCCGGATCGGCAAGCGCCACCTCGAGCAGCGCGCGTTGGAGCGTGATCGGCGTCCGCAGCTCGTGCGAGGCGTTGGCGACGAACCGTCGCTGTGACTCAAACGCCGCTTCGAGCCGCTCGAGCAGCCCGTCGAACGTGCCCGCGAGCTCCCCCAGTTCTCCGTCTGGGCACGGCGTTGGCGCGAGCCGCTCGTGCAGGTTGCGCTCGGAGATCCCGCGCGCGCGGGCGCTGATCGTGCGGATCGGCTCCAGCGCCCGGCCTGCGACCAGCCAGCCGAGGCCGATCGACACGAACGCCATGATCCCGAGTGCGATTCCCGATATCGTCAGCAGCGCGTCCAGTTGCGCCGTGTGCTGGCGCTGGAGGCTCACGTTGGCCCGCTTTTGCAGGGCGTCCAGGCGCGCCTGGTCAGCATTGGTGACCGTCAACAGCGCCTGCGTGACGTCCCGGCCATATGCCTCCTGCAGCTCGATGATCGCGCCCGCCCACGGCACGGGCGAGCCCGGAAGCGCCCGCGAGTCGGTGCCGGTCACCTGGACAGGGGGTGTCAGCGCCCTCGGGTTCAGCTTGCGGGAAACGTAGAAGCGGCCGTCCAGGGTCGGCGTCGAGGTGTGCGCGACCAGCCCATAGGTGATCGCCAGCAGCACCGCGCCGGCGATCAGGAACAGCCCTCCGTACAGCAGCGTCAGCCGCAGTCGCAGCGTCCGGCGTGCAACCAACCGCCGATCGTCGGTCCGGCGCAGGACCGGGAGCCGCGGCCGGAGCGCTCGTCGCCTAGATCCGATAGCCGGCACCGGGCACTGTCTCGATGATCGGCGGCTCGCCGAGCTTGCGTCTGAGGCGGCTGACCGTCACCTTGACGACGTTGCTGAACGGATCGGCGGCCTCGTCCCACGCGCGCTCGAGCAGCTGCTCGGTCGACACCACGGATCCACGCGCCGCCAGCAGCAGCTCGAGCACGGCGAGCTCCTTGACGCTCAGCTCGAGCCGCCGGCCGGCGCGATGGGCGACGCGCCGACCCGGGTCGAGCGTCAGGTCTGCGCCGCGCAAGATCGGCGGCAGCGCGGGCTGGGCGCGGCGCGCCAGTGCGCGGATCCGGGCGACGAGCTCGGCGAACGCGAACGGCTTTGGGAGGTAGTCGTCCGCGCCGATGCTCAGGCCGGCGACACGATCCTCGATCCCGGCCGAAGCCGTCAGCATCAACACCCGGGCGCGCGCGCCCTGCTCGACCAGCGCCTGGCACACGCGGTCGCCGTGAACACCCGGGAGATCGCGGTCGAGCACGATCACGTCGTAGCCGTACACGGCTGCCCGGCGCAGCGCATCGGCGCCGTCGAACACCACGTCGACCGCCAAGCCCTCGCGCCGCAGGCCGGTCGCGACCGTCTGCGCGAGCTCCTCGTGATCCTCGACGACCAAAACGCGCATCTGCCACCCACAAGTGTCGCAACGAGGATCGCGAGCCGGCGGTTACGCGCCGGTAACAGCCGCCGTTCCCGCCGGGTAACCACCGCTCTCGTACCACTGGCAGGACACAGCCAACCCAGGAGGGATCAAATTGCGACCGACGTTCTTGCTCGGCCTCGTGGCGCTCGCGTTGCCGGGTGCGGCGTGCGGGTCCTCGGGCCGCTCGAGCTCGCAGACGGCCACCAACGCCGCTGCGCCGGCGGCCGCGGCCAGCGCCACCAGCGCCACCAGCGCCACCAGCGCCTCCAGCGGCACCAGCGGCGCCGGCGGGGGGTACACGCAGATGCTCTCGTTCGCGAAGTGCATGCGCGCCAACGGCGTGCCCGAGTTCCCGGACCCGAGCCAGAACGGCCCGCAGGGCCTGGAGATCCGCGTCCAGGACGGCGCCGCCAGCGTCAACGGCGTGAAGGTCAACGCGCCGGCGTTCCAATCGGCGATGCAGGCCTGCCGGTCCAAGCTGCCCCGAGGCGGGCAGCCCTCGCCGGCGCAAGCCGCCACCCGCCGCGCCGCGGCGCTCCAGTTCGCCGCCTGCATGCGCTCACACGGGGTCCCGAGCTTCCCCGATCCGACGTTCCCCGCCATTCCCGGCCAGCTGATGCGCGCGCGCCAAAGTTCGCCATCGTCAAACACTAAGCGGCCAACCTTGGCAGCCGGCCGCCCTTCTCCTACCACGATCGCCCGCGCCCGGGCGTCATCCCGGGAGAAAGCGCCGCCGAACACCGGTCCCCGGCGCCCGGATCAGCAACTGATCCCAGGACTCACTGTCCCTCTGAAGGAGCCGTAGCCAAGACGTTACGCACGAGCGTCTCGTATCGTGATCGCGTAACGAAATGGATCACAGCAGGCCACAACGTGACGCACGGCGAGCGCATCAGTCGCCTACGTGACGTTTTGGCCGGCGATCATCCAGTTCTAACGGCGCACGGCGTCGCCAATTGCGTCTCTGATCGCGGCGGCGGTGGCTGACGCGGCGACAGTCCCCAGCGCGGTGAGCGTCCACGAATGGGCTGGCCCGGGCCGGGGCGGC
>JBEKRJ010000392.1:0-8207 GCA_049518835.1 Solirubrobacteraceae bacterium | reverse complement strand
CGCACGCCTCCACGACCGCAGCGCGGAACTCGTCCTTGGCGGGCCGCAGGAGCGTGTAGACGTCCTCGAGCCGGCCGCGGCGTTTGTCGCGGTGGGCGATCGCGATCGCGCCGATCACGGCGTGGTAGAGGTAGCGGCGTGAGGACTGGTAGATCTGGTTCTCGTTGATGTCCAGCAGCGCGGCGACGATGTTCTCGGCGATCTGGGCGGCTTCGATCGCCAACGGCCGGTCGCCGATCAGCCGCAACGGCAACATTCCGAACGCGGGATGTCCGAGGTCAAGAAACCAGACACGTTTGCCGCAGTCGGGCGGGGTCATGCGCACGCAGACGCGTGCGAGCTCTGATTTGGGGTCGAGCACGATCGGTGCCGCGTTGGGATCCTCGACGTCGTTGAGGTAAAAGCGCAGCAGCGCTGAGGTCTTCCCGTAGCCCTGGCGGCCGACCAGCAGCGCCCGTACTTGCGGTCAGAAGGGTGGATGACCCCCTCGCCGTTCTCGCCGCGCAGCATCGGGTACAGGTCATCAGGCCCGGGGTGATAGTCGACGTTCTTCATCGATACCTCCCAGTGGTGGGTGGACTCGCCGGCACGGCCGTCCGGGTGTGACGACGGCGACGCGTGATCCGGGCTCTGCCACAGACCGCGTGTCGGGGGAAAGCGAGCCGCCGCGCGCGGACGACTTCGGATGAAGGGAGGCGCGGCCGGGGCGGTGAGGGACAACTGAGGGTTGCTCGCGATCGCGGCCGGCGTGATCATTTAGATCATTACGGTGGGTTGTGCTCACTGGCTGGCGTGCGTCGTGGTTTGGCGGTACGGGTGCGAGGTGGCGATCGGTAGGCGGGCGCGGACGATCTCGGGCGGCAGCGGGATGCGGGGGAGGGTTAGCCGGCGGACGGGGACGCCCTTCATCCGTGCTGTGGGCAGTTCGAGTAGGTGCGCGGCCTCGGCGGCTGACACGAGGCACCGCAGCGAGGGGATCAGGGGGCCCAGCGCGCGCGGGAAACGCCGGCGGTACAGGCGCTGCCGGACGATCATCTGGCGGCGGTGCAGCCGGTTCTCCCCGCGGCGTGACTGCACCGCGGCCGCGACCGTCTTGCACGACCGCACGCTGTCGGCAGCGACAGTGACCTCGAGCCAGAACAGGCTGCGGTTCTGGGTGCGCTGCGCGTTACTCATTTCCGCCCGGTTCAGCGTCGAGGACAGGCCCTCGTTTCGCAGGCCCCAGTGCTCTTGGCGTACGAGCGTGTGCTCGTGGCGCTTGTAGAGCCGCCGCGCGTACTCCTCAAAAAACGACGCGGTGGGCGTCAGCTGGAAGCGCACGACCGACGGCGCGCCGAGCGCGATCTGGGCGCGGGCGATCTGCTCAAGCGGCGGTGACGCCAACAGTTCGCCAGCCGCGAGCAGCGGGTAGACGAAGCTGCGCTGCTTGCGAAACCGCATCACATGGCCGGGCTCGCGCAGCAATCCGGTTCGCGGAACGGGTTGCTCGGCGTGACGGCGCCCGACGCGCACGTCGGGGTAGGCGGCGCTGATCGCCGCGTCCGGCGCGCTGACCGAAGCGGTTTCGCAGCGGACGTTGACAGACCACTCCAACCCCTGGTCCCGTTCGCCGCAGATCAACTCGAGCGTGATCGAGCTCCTCCCAGACGTCGCCGTAGGCGGGCAGCTCGCCGGAGCCGGGCCGCAGTCTCGCGGCGTGCGGCTGCGACGCATCACGACCGGACGGTGTCTGGCACGGCTCGCCGGGTTGCGCCTTGCAAGTTGGGCACCGACGCACGCGCCAGCCCCGCGGAACATGCAACCGCATGGACAGCGGACGTTTTCTCGCTAGGCGCTTCCAGCAGCAACGCGCTCCAGGCGCAGCCCGGCAAGACGGACACCACTCCTCGAGCCATAGCGCGCGGTCGCTCATACTTCGCCGGCGTCAGCGCGGCAGCCACGGTGTTGGGAACGGCCGCCTAGTAATTCTAGAGGCCTTCCCGAGATTCTCGTGCACCCCTGGTGCACCCTAAATCCGGTCTTCGAGACTCTCGGCGAGCCGCTCGCGACTCCGAAAAATCGAAAAATGGCCTTTTGCAGGGAATCTAAGGAGGTGGGCGATCCAGGACTCGAACCTGGGACCTCTTCCTTATCAGAGAAGCGCTCTAACCGACTGAGCTAATCGCCCCATCTTGCCGCCATCGTAGCGCCATGCGGCGAATCGCCGCATGGCCCGGCGCGGGCGCCGGCAGGGCGTGGCCAAGTACGCGAGCGAGAGCCCGCAGGTACCCGTCCGCGAGAGCCGCAGAGGCCGTGGGTGGGCTGGCGCAGTGGTCTGTGCCGCGCGGCCGCCTGGCTACACACGACCCGGCACGCCTTACGGCGGACCTGGGCAGCGGCGGTTCATCGACCGGAGTCATGTTTTTGTAACAGCGTCGGCTCGATCGGGCGTAAGGGTTGTGAGATGGCAGCTAGGCTCGAGACACATGGCTTGAGGTCTGATGCGCGGTTGATCGTTGCCTCGCGGACTGACCCACGGGCGTTTCGCGAGCTTTATGACCGGTGGGCGGAGAAGCTGGCGGCGTTCTTCTACCGGCGTGTGCACAGTCACGAGGTCACCGCGGACTTGCTGGCGGAGACGTTCGCGGCAGCCTTCCAGGCGCGAAGCCGCTTTCGGGATATCGGCAAGCCGGGCGGGGCTTGGCTGTACGGGATCGCTCGCAAGGAGCTGTCCATTATTTTCGGCGCGAGCGCGTCGAGTTGCGTGCCGTCCGCCGGCTCGGGATTCTGATTCCGATCGTCGATCATGAGTCTGCTGCGGCGATCGAACAGCTCGTCGAGGCGACTGGCTACCGAGCCCGGCTGGCCCGGGCGATGGGTCGGATGTCGGCCGCCGAGCGGGTCGCGGTTGAGCTGCGAGTGCTCTCGGAGCTCGACTACGGCGAGATCGCGACAGGCTTGCGCTGCAGCGAAGCGTCGACGCGGACGCGCGTGCATCGCGGCTTGGCGCGGCTCAATCAGCTCGCGGCTCGATCAGCTGATGGAGGGCGCTCATGAGTGACATCCCGTTCATCGAGGCGTTGGGAGACGCGATCGACGCGGCAATCGACAATCAGGCGCTCGCGCCGGCGCCAGCTCGGCGTCGCCGCCGGTGGCCGGTGAGCATCGGGCGCCGCCGGCGAGTGCTGGTTGTCTTAGTCGCGGCGCTGGCGCTCGGTGGCGCCGGGGCGCTCGCAGCGACCCTCATCGATCAACGCCAGACGTCGCTGGTGGCCGCTGGGATCGCCTGCTACGAGGGGGTCAACACCTCCGCCTCGGCCTATTACGACGTGTACCCAAATGGGCGCTCGCCCGAAGCTGCGTGTCGCGGCGCGTTCAAGAACAGTGGGCCGCGTGCGCTCGCCCCGCCCGCCGCCGGGCTGGTTGCTTGTACCGATCCGCGCGGGTACGTCGCTGTGTTCGAAGCCTCCGGCTCGGCGAAGCAGTGTCAAGCACTGGGAATGTCGCCCGAACGATCTCTCGCGTATGCGCCGGCTGCCGCCCGCGTACAGTTGCTGGTCCGCGGACTGACAGCAATCCCGGCGGGCAAGGACTGGATTGCGGTCGCCGAGCTGATCGCCGGTGCGCAGAGCATGCTCGACCGTCTGGGGTTCACCGGATGGCGGGCCGAGCGAGGGGGACAGCGCACGCCCAACCGACAGCGCTACCGGGCGCCGGCGGGTGGCACGGCGAGCACCGGGCAAGGCGCGATGTGCAGCAGTCGCTGGGTGACGCTGCCGAGCAACAGGCCGGACAGCGCCGTGCGGCCACGGGTGCCGACGACGATGATGTCGGCGCCGCGCTCGCGCGCGGCATCTGCAATCGCGTGGGCGGCGCCACCCGCAAACAGCGTCGCCTCCTCGAGCTTCGTCGGTACTCCCGCCGCCGATAGGTCGGCGACCTGGCGCTCGATCTTGCCCACCAGGTCCGGCTCATCGGCGTGGTCGGGAAACGCTCCGCCTCCCTTGCCTGCCTGGAGCAACTCCGTGACGTGGATCACGAACAGCTCCCCCCCGCTCTGCTGGGCGAGGGTTCGCGCGTAGGGGAGCGCATGATCAGCGGCGTCGGAGCCGTCCGTTGCCCACAGGACCTTCTCAAACATGCTGTCTCCTCAAATCGTCGTTTTGCGTTTCGGCGGCTGGCGCTTTAGCGCGGGCAGCAGCCTAGCGGCGCTGTTCAACCCAAGCACTTCAAGCCCGCGCGTCCGCGGGCTGATCCGGCGTCCTGCCTCCTTCCGGCACGCGGGTCGATCACGTAGGATCGTGCAACCGCGCCGTCCTGGGCGGCGCAGACCAGAGACAAGAGGAGAGCCCTGTGACGACGACTCGCGCAGAGGGCGGCGTGGCGAGCCCTGCCCGGCCAGAGCCAGAGCGGCTCGCGCGTGGGGTGCTGAGCACCTTCGATATTGCGGCATCGACGCTCGCGAACATCGCCCCGGCGATGAGCTTCTACTTCGCCTACGCGACGATCGTCAACACGGCTGGGATCGCCGCCCCGCTGACGATCGTGGTCGCCGCGGTCGCGATCGGCTTGCTCGGCAACACGCTTGCGCAGTTCTCGCGCTCGCGGCCCTCGACGGGGTCATTCGTGACGTTCATCGGCCGGGCGTTCGGCGGCTACGCGGCGGTCGTGACTGCAGTCGTCCTGTGCGTCGGTTACATCGTCGCCGTGGCGTCGGTGGTCGCGATCTCGGGCGGGTGGACGGAGACGATCATCAACCACTACCTCAGCATCAAGATCCCGTGGCAGCTCCTGACCCTTGTCCTGACGCTCGGAGCGCTGTATCTGATCGTCGGGGGCGCCAAGCCCTCGACCAACATTGCCGCCGCGTTCTTTGCTTTCGAGCTCACGCTCTTAGTCGTGATCGGGATCGCGCTGCTGATCCAGCATTCTGGGCACATCAACCTCAAGCCGTTCGATCCCAGCCGCTTGCACCGGGGCTTCTCGGGCCTGTCGCTCGGGTTCCCGCTGGCCGTCTACCTGTTCGTGGGGTGGGAGAACTCCGCCGCGATGGCCGAGGAAAGCAAGGATCCCCGTCGTGGCGTGCCGAGGGCAATCTTCTCCAGCCTGGCGCTGATCGCGGTCCTGTACGTGTTTCTGTCGTACGCGACCGTCGTCGGATTCGACAACAATGCCTCAGGAGCCTGATCGCGGCGGCCAACTCACAGGCCCGCATCATCTTCAGCTCCGGCCGCGAGGGGCTGCTTCCGAGCGTCACCGCGCGCGTCACCGAGCGCGGTCGCACGCCTTGGGTCGCGTTCGTGGTCTTCCTCGGCATCGCCCTGGGGCTCACCTACATCTTCGGCTGGAGCTCCAGCACGAGCGCGGTTGTCGTGTTCTTCGGCGAGATCGCGACGCTCGGGACGATCCTGATCGCGCTCACCTACCTCGTCGCGAACCTGGCCCTCCCCGTCTACTTTCGGCGCTTTCATCCAGACCGCTTCTCACCGTTCGTGCACCTCGTGCTGCCGCTGCTCGGCGCGGTCGCGATCGGCTACCCGCTGTACGAGCTGGTCAAGCCGGGCCAGCCGGCGCCGTATGACAAATATGGCTGGATCGCGCTTGGCGTGGTCGTGGTCGCGCTGATCTACGGGCTGGCGGTATATCGGCGCGATCCCAGCCTCGGCGAACGCGTTGGCTCGATCGTCGCCGACGCCGAGTAGCACGCCCTGCACGTGCTAGGGGTTCAACCAGGGCACACACGGGCGCGACGGCGAGCCGCGAGGCGCGAGCCTTGACGCGAGCACCGGCGGCCAAGGAGGAGATCATGGAGTTCCTTGTCGAGTTCGACGTCAACGTCCCGGAGGGCACCCCGGAGGCGGACGTCCGCGAACGCGAGCGTGCCGAGTCGGCCGCTGCTGCCGGCCTGGCCCGCGAGGGGCATCTCGTCCGGCTTTGGAAACCGTCCGTCGCGCCGGGCGAGACCAAGGCCGTCGGCCTGTACCGCGCCGGCAGCGAAGAGCAGCTCGACGGCCTGCTCGGCGACTTGCCGCTCAACGGTTGGATGCACATGATTGTGACGCCGCTGGAACCGCATCCCAACGACCCAAACCCCACGCGGCCGAGCGGCTTTGCGCTCCCCGAGCCTCGTCTGACACCGGTCTACCGTCTGGAGGCGACGCTCGGTCAACCGTTCGAGCTGGGTACCACCGCCCAGGGTCATCGGCGGATCGTGCCGCTGACCGGCGGCACGTTCGCAGGTCCGGCGATCAGCGGTACGCTCGTTCCGGGCGCCAGCGCCGACTGGCAAACAGTGCTGCCTGACGGCACCGCGCTCGGCGAGATCAGGTACACGCTGCAGACCGACGAAGGCGACCTGTTGTACGTCCAGGCACGGAGCGTGCGCCACGGCCGCGCCGAGGTCCTCGCTCGCCTTGGCCGCGGTGAGGAGGTCGACCCAAGCGAGTACACGTTCCGGACGTCAACGCAGATCGAGACCGCCGCCCCGAAGCTGGACTGGCTCAACAAGGGCGTGTTCATCGGCGTTGGCGGCCGTCGCCCGGGCGCCGTCGTGTACGAGACGTACCTCGTCGAATGACCCCGGCACTCCGAGCTCGATGCGCAACTCGCCGCTTCCGGCTGAGCAGCCGCGACGGTGGCAGACGATGCATGACCTTCACGAGGCCTTTCACCGCGACGCGTTCGTCGAGGTCGAGATGAACCTGCAGGGCTGCAGGAAACGCTGAGGCTGCAGCCGGTAGCCGCGCCACCGCGCTAGTAGCGTTCATGCCGCTGCGACGAGCGCCACCCGCCCGCTCGCGGCCGCGAATGATGAGCCGATCGGTAACGAGGGACACGTAGCGTTGGCGCCGGGAGCGCGCAAATCCGACGATCGCTTGAGTCCCGACCCCCGGCCCGCGGGTACCGCGAGGCCGGATCCGGGCGCCGAGCTCGAGCGCCTCGAGCAGGCCGCGCAATACGGCGCCGACGCGATCGTCTCGCTCGACGCCGCGTTGCGGATCAGGCACTGGAACCGGGCAGCTGAGCGGATCTCAGGGTTCGGCGCGGCTGAGGTGGTGGGGCTGACGGTCGAGGAGCTCAACGCGCTCACCGGAGAGCCCGAGCAGGCGAGCGTCAGGGCGCGCGAGCTCGCCGGGCGCGTGCTCGCCGGCGAGGCCGGGCTGCAGGTCGAGATCCAGCGCCGGCGCAAGGACGGGACCGCGTTGCAGGCGCGCGTCACGCTGACGCCGTGGCACGCGGGCGGCGTGCTTTGTGGGGTCACGTGCGTGCTGCTCGAGGTCACCGAGCACCAACGCGCCGAGCGCGAGTTGACGCGGCTTGCCGACGCGGCCGAATACGGCAGCGAAGCGGTGATCTCGGTCGACCGCGAAGGGCTTGTGCGCCACTGGAACCGCGGCGCCGAGCGGATCACCGGGATCAGCGCGCGGGAAGCGATCGGACGGCCCGTTCGCGACGTGAATGCGATTACCGGCGAGCCCGAGCCCGCGAACACGAGAGGACGGGACGCGCTGGCGCGCGTGCTGGCCGGCGGATCGGTCGAGCACGCCGAGCTTCAGCGCCGGCGCACGGACGGCTCGTTGGTCGACGTGCTCGCGACGGCCACGCCCTGGCGGATCGACGGGCGCGTAGTCGGGATGACGACGACGATCGTCGACATCACCGCGCACAAGCAAGTCGAGCGGGCGAGCGCCCAGCTGGCGGCGATCGTCCAGGCGTCGGACGACGCGATCATCGGCCACACGCTGGATGGGCGGATCACGAGCTGGAACCCCGCCGCCGAGCACATCTACGGCCACGGCGCCGGCGACGCGGTCGGCCGCCCCGTATCGATGCTGATCGCACCGGGACGCGAGGGTGAGCTCGATCGGCTGCTCGCGACGGTCGCCGGCGGCGTGGATGTGATCGCGCTGGAGACGATCCATCGCCACAAGGACGGCCGGCTGCTCGAGGTGTCGATGACGACGACGCCGCTCCGAGAGCCAACGGGCCAGATCACCGGTGCCGCGACCGTCGCCTGTGACATCACCGCGCGCAAGCAGCACGAACGCGAGCTGCAGCGCCTCGCGCAGGCCCTCGAGCACGGCGCCGACGCGATCGTCTCGTTCGACTCCGAGATGCGGGTCCGTCATTGGAACGTTGGCGCGGAGCGGATCTCGGGCTACCTCGCGCAGGAGGTGCTCGGCTTGACGATCGACGAGCTCAACGATCTCACCGGCGAGCCCGAGGAA
>JBEKRJ010000391.1:0-5263 GCA_049518835.1 Solirubrobacteraceae bacterium | reverse complement strand
TTATGTGCAGGTGGTTTGTGAACGTGCAGTAGCTGCGGGGGATTGACGTCGTTCGCATGTGATCGACGTGGGCGAGCGGTCGGCTTGGTTGACGCGTTGACGAGGTACGAAAGAAACGAAAGAACTGGCTCCCGGCGGCCGCGTCGCTCGGCCGGAATCGGCGATCATCGGGCGGTGCTGCACTGGACCAGGGCCGATGAGGAGGCGTTTGCGCGCTCGGTGTTGCGCCGGCGATGGCTGAATGCGGTCGGTCGCGCGGGGGTCGTGATGGTCGCGGAGCTCCGTGCGCTCTCTGAGGAGCAGCTGCGCGAGACCCCCAACCTTGGTCCCGTCTCAGTCGCGGATATCTCGGTGGCGCGGGGGGGATGTGACGCTGCGCTGTGATGATCCGATCGAGCTGCTCGCGCTGCTGCAGGCACGGGCGGTCTCTGAGCGTCACCGGAGGTGATTCGGATGCGTCAGGAGGGTGCGACGCTTGTTCAGGTCGCTCGCCGGTTCGGGATCTCGAGGGCGCGTGTTGAGCAGATCCTGGAGCGCGACGGTTGGTGACGCGTCGCGCGATGTGTCGCGCGGGGGGCGTGTCAGGCGGCGGGGGTGAGCACGGGGATCCAGACCTCGGCGGATCGGCCGCGCTGTGCGTGGCGGGTTTCGCGTCGCAGCCGTCCGGCGTCTTCGAGCACGCCGAGGGCGCGTTCGATCTCGCGGCGTTTCTTGTTGCGGCTGAACAGCTCGGAGACGTCGGTGCGGGTGAGACCGCCGGGGCGTTCCTTGGCTGCTGACCACAGCTCATCGGCGGTGGGGTCGCCGAGCGCGTCGCCGAAGATCCAGCGCGCGGAGGCGGCGCTGTAGCGCCAGATGGACAGCGCGGCCTCGAGGTGCTCGAGGCAGATGCGCTCGGAGAGGTCAAGCAGCGCGTAGATCAGCGCCAGGCGGATGGTGTGCGCCTCGGCGCGGGCGGTCGCGGCGCCGGCCAGGCCGGGACGGGCTGAGGAGAGCTGCTGGTAGATCTCGATCCAGCGCTCGCGGGCCGGGTCATCAAAGGCGATCGGGCGGTGCTGTTGCGCGAAGCGCAGTGCCAGGCGCACCGTGTCGCGGAGCTCGACGAACTGGGTGCCGTCGAGCGCGCCGCCGAACGGCAGCAGCTTGGAGCGGGTGACCGCGACGAGTAGGAACCGGTTGGCGAACCCGTTGGCGAGCTCGGTCGCGGTGAGGTAGCGCAGCAGCTCAGCGCGGGTGATGTGCCCGACGATCCCGATGTGCGCGTTGGTGGCGCGTAGCGGGTCGTTGCGCACGATCGTTTGCAGCGGTTCGCCGTCCCACGCTTGGCGGACGACCGCCGAGAGTGTGTTGCCCTCGCGCGCGAGCACCTTCAGCGTCTGGGCGAACTCGGGCTCGACCACCAGCCGGCGCTTGTCCGCGGGCGCCTGGGTGTCGTTCTCCTCGAGCGGGTCGCGGACCTGGGCGATCAACCCCTCCCCGGAGGAGAGACCGCCGACCAGGCAGCGCCCAAACCCATCGTCGACATCGGCGAGCAGACGGCGGACGTGGCCCCACGAGCTGCCCTTGCGTCCTGTCGCTGTCGGGCCGACGAGCACGACGAACTCGTTGCTGTAATGGCGGTCGGCTTCGACCTGGTAGTGCGCGCCGCGGCCGCACGCGCACCCGAACGCGACCAGGAATTGCGAGAGCAGCGCCATCGGATGCGCTTCGGAGTGCGGCTCGGTCCTGAGCACGAACTCGCCCGCCGGACCGTGAAGCGCCTGCTCGCCGACGGGTGTGGGCCACTCGCTCATTTCGTGCTCCTGTGGCGGCTTGCGAGCTTGAGCTCACGGACCTCGCCGTGCGCGAGCGCGAGCTCGTCGCGTAGCTGGGTGTTCTCGGAGTGCAGGCGCTTGTTCTCCTCCAGCGCGCCGCGCAGCCTGGCGCGGATCGACTCCTCGCTGGCCCGCGGGTGCCGGGACGGCCGCGACGAGATGCTGCGTTGCTCGTCGCGGAGCTGCTCGATCGTGGCGCGTAGCTGCGGGTGGGAGTAGAGGTAGCGGGCGCTGACGCCGGCTTCCGTGGCGACGGCCAGGAACGTGATCGGCTGCCCGCGCCGGTCGAGCTCTGCAACCGCGTGCCGGGCGCGCTGCTCAGCCGCGATCGAGCGGGCAGCGGCCGTGCTGCGCAGCGCTTTGGATCGTGGCGTGCTCATGAGGGCTTGCCCGGGCGCTTGGCGGCGCGTCTGCTGGCAAGCTCGATCACGTCGATGCCTGCAGAGGACGACTGCTCTCCGTCGGCAGCGTCGAGCGCGTCGAGACCGTCGAGGATCCTGCGCAGTGACCGCTCGTCGCCTTCCAGCAGTTCCACGAGCCGTGTGTTCTCGTTCGCTGTGCGCGGTCGCGCAGTGTCTGGGTGTGGGTGAGCTGCTGCTGGTGGATGTGGCGGAACGAGCTGTCGGTCAGGAAGTTCTCGCAGCTCAGGCACGCGTTCGGGTGTGGGCATGACTGCACCAGCGGCAGCCCGCAGTACCCATTCGCCAGCGCCTGCTTCGCGCGCGCGATCCTGTCCTTCATCCATGCCGCCTTGCCGAGCGGACCGTCGACGGGTAGCGCGATCCGCTCGCCGCGGACATTGACACGATCGTGAAAGCCGTCCATCTCGCGCTTGACGGTCGCGTCGTCAAGATGGGCGTAGAGCGCGGTCATCTCGATCGAGCCGTGATCGAGCACCCGTTGGATCACCGACAGCGGCACGCCCTCGTTGACCATGCTCGTGCCGAGGTGGTGACGGAACCGATGCGGGTGCACCCACATCGCCAGCCTGCCGTGGCTGTCACGGATGTCAGCCTTGCGCACGTAGGACTTGACGATCAGGCGAGCCGTGAGCGGCGCGATGTGATGCCCACCGCCACGCGAGGAACCCTTTCTCTGCGGCGGGGAGGGCAGCAGGAAGCTGGTGCCGCCGGGCCCGTAGGTGGCGGTCAGGCTCTCCTCTTGGCGGTGCAGCTGCTCGACGAGACCGGGGCCGATCGGGATCACCGCCTCGCGCTGCAGCTTGACATTGACGTATCGCAGGTACGGGTGGTTGTCCGAGCCGATCAGCAGCGCGTCACGAGGCAGCGTCACGACGCTCGAGACCCGCAGCCCGGTGAACGCCAACAGCAGGATCGCCGTGCGGTGCTGCTCACTCGGCAACAACGCGAGGTTCGCGGGATCGATGAACTGATCGAACACCGGCGCCTCGATCCCACGCGGCAGCCGCCGCGAGCGGCTGTGTGGAACCTCGCCGACATGGATCACGGCGGTACGCGGTAGCCCGGCCAGTCCGTCCTGCCACTGCTCCTCCAGGAACAGCCGCACAGCGGTGACCCGTCCGGCCTTGCTGCCCGCCGCCAGGCCGGTTGCGCGGATCGCCAACATCCAGTCCTCGAGAACCGCACGAGTGATCCCCGACGGGGAGCTCACCGCAGGCGAGCGATCGTCAAGCCAGACGCCGAACGCTCGCACGTGCTGCACGTAATGAGACATCGTGCTCGGCGCCCCGCCGCCCAGAAGCCGCGCCCGGGCCCATCGCTTCGCTGACTCTTTCAACCATGGCTGTGGGATCCCGGCGAACAGGATCGATCCCGCGCGCACGCTGCTGTGCAGATCGCTGTGCGGCAGCTCGTGCAGCGGCCAGCGATCCGATGCCCATAGCCGCTCCCACCCCTCGGGTGAACGTCCACCATCGATCGCTTCCAATGGCGTGCCGGTCATATCAGCAGGTCCGCCACCCGGTCAAGCACCCCGCGCTCAGCCAGCACACGCCGGAGATCTTCCGCGGTCAGATGCGTATAGATCTGCGTCGATGACGGCGAGCTATGCGTCAGCACCGCGCCGATCACTTCAAGCGCGACTCCGTCGCGGTATGCCAACGTCGCGAAGGTGTGCCTGAGCTGATGAACGGTGAAGTGAAACCCGACCAGTTCCCTTGTCCGGCGCGCCAGCTCGTTAACCGACGAGTAACTCAGCGGCCGGCCGATCTCGCCCTTCCACAAGTTCACGAACACAAAGTCGGACTCCAGCGCGCCGTATTCCTCGTGCATGTAGTCAGACCACAGGCGGACCAGCTCGCCCGGGACCGGCACCGATCCCTGCGCACCGCCCTTGGACCACGCTCGGCCGCTGGCGCCCTCCCGCGGCACGATCTCGATCCGCCGCTCCCACGAGACGATGTCCTCGTGACGCAACCCGAGCGCCTGCCCGATCCGCATCCCCGTCGACGCCAGCAACGCAAACAAGAACCGGTCACGCAGCCGCTGCTGGCAATCGATCACCGCCGCGACCTGCTCCAGGCTCAACGTCCGCGGCAGCCGCTGACGCTCCGGCAGCCGCACCGGCCGACCGCGCGGCCTCTCGCGAGCGATCCCGTGCAGAAACGGCTTGAACGCGCCGCGACCGCTGCGCGTGCGGACCACGAGATCCCGCGCCAGCTCGTTCCCGCGCCGCCCGTGAAACTCGTAGAACGACACGATCGCCGCGAGCATCCGGTTCACGGTCGACGCCGAGCGCTTGGCCGCCTGTTCGGAGAGGACCAGCACGTTCTCCGCCGGCCGACGCGCCCACGCGGCGAACTCGCCCAGCGCGATGACCGAGACCCGATCCCAAGCGACCCCACGCGCATCGAGGAACGACCAGAGCAACCCAAGATCTCGCGCGTACGCCTCAACAGTGTTCGGCGAACGCTCGATCCCGGTCAACCACCCCAGGAACTCGTCGATCACCTCAACCACACGCCCGTCCGGCCCGACCACCGTCCACGACTCCACGCCGCTGGACGGCATCCGCACCCGCCGCGCGACGAACCCCCGCCGCGTTCCATCAGATTGAGCGTCATCCATGACGCAGCAGAACCTAGGGCGACGGTCGGACGGATCCACCTCCGAATAGACCGGTCACGTCCTTCACGTCGATAACAACCTCAGATAACGAGCGCGTCAGGTACTCAAAAGGCCCGTTCGTTCACGTCATTCACGGTCCCGAACCACCTGCACATAAGTCGCCAATCCGATCGTGAGCGCGGGACGACCCGTCGCGACGGATGCGATCGTCCAACCGCCGCGCGGCTGGTCCGCCGTATTTGGTGTCGATGCCCAAAGACCTCTTTGTCAAGCGGTTCCTAGCTAGTAGTGCTCTGGTAGCTGGTGGGAAGGGTTATGTAGCCCGGCGTTGAATTTGGTTGGCATGGGTGCGCCGAGCGTGATGGACATCGGGGTCAAGCAGGACTTGGTCGGAGTTGCGCC
>JBEKRJ010000390.1:0-5263 GCA_049518835.1 Solirubrobacteraceae bacterium | reverse complement strand
GAGGATGGCGGCGAGGTCGCCGCGGCCGAACGCCTCGTACATCGCGGCGACGGTATTTGTGTGTGAAGCGGTGGTGGTTGTCATGGCCGAGATGCTCGACCCGGCAGCGCGGCGGCGGAATGGGCCATTTGGCTTATCTTCAGATCAGCCCGTGCTCGACCGCGAACACGGCCGCGCCAGCGCGGGTGCGACGGCCGGTCTTGTCATAGACCGCCCCGAGGTGGTTCTGCACCGTGCGGGGGGAGACGACGAGCGAGGAGGCGATCTCCTTGTTTGACAGGCCGCGCGCGGTCAGCCGCAGGAGATCGACCTCGCGGTCAGTCAGGTCGTTCGGCCACGCCGTCCGCGGACGCCGGCCGCCTGATCACCGCCGCAGCCATCTCCGGGTCCAGCCGGCCGGCGACGGCCTCGTCCTGCACCAGTCGCGCGGCTTCGTCGCGGGTGTGTGCCGGCGGTGCGGGCGGTCCTCGGTCATCGCGGCGAGCACGTCCGCGGCCGCGAGCAGCCGCGCGCCACGTCAGCCGCCCGGGGAGCGCGGTGATAGCCGGTCCCGTCCAGGCGCTCGTGGTGTGCCGCAGCGAGCAGAGCGAGCGCGGCTAGCATTGGCGTCGAGGACAGCACGCGTTCGGTCCAGTGCGGATGCAAACGGACCCGCTTGCGATCGGCGGCGCCGAGCGGGCCGGGCCGATCCCAGATCGAGCTCACGACCCCGGCGCGGCCGACGTCATGCAGCAGCGCAGCGACCCTGAGGTCGTCGAGCTCGTCGAATCCGGCCAGTCGCGCGGCCTCGACCGCGAGTTCGGTGACGTGCGGCGAGTGGCCGATGAGGTGCAAGCCCTTGAGGTCCGCGAACGTCGCAAGCGCTATATACACGGCCGCTCGAGATCGACCGCCGAGAACCACACAACAGGAGCGGGCTCAGCGGCGCGGACCGCGTCAACAAGATCGTCCGCCTCCTCGATCAGCGCGAACACCTCCTCGGCGCTCGCGAGGAACACCTCGCACAACGACGGGTCCAAGTGACCGCCGGCGCGCCGGGCGATCTCCGAGCGCGCCGCCGCAACACCACCGAGAGCGTACGCGATCGCCGCCTGCTCGGCGACACCAACAATCCGAGCGATCGGTGCAAGTCCTCGCCGGCACGCCCGCTCGGGAGCCCACGCCCGTCCCAGCGCTCAAACACATCACCAAACAACTCCACCACGACGGCTGGGAGCCCCAGTTGAGTCCCAAGCGCGACCGCCACCTCGCACGACGCACGCACCTCGAACGCGATGTCGTCCCCGAACAACGCGGCGTTCTCGCTCGCATGCCCGCACCCAACCGCACGCAACAACGACGCCAGGAACGCGGCGCGGTGATCCGGCGGGTCGAGCTCCAGAACTCGCGCCAACCGATCGGCGACCAGGCACGCGCGCAGCCCACGCTCGAACGGAAACCCCGTCGCGAGGTCGGTCGTCAGCGACAAAGCAGGCAGAACGTCAACCAGCCTGGCGCGTTCGGCGAGCATGCTGGCGCTGTCAAAGCACGGTCACCGCTCTTCCCGCCGGAAACGGCCGGACGCTGGCAGATGCGGTAGCGTCGCGGCGATGGACGCCGAGGGCCTGAAGGCGATGTATCGACGCTGGCTGCTCGAGGTATGGGGCGCCGGCCGATACGAGGTTGACGACGAACTGATCGATCTCGATCTGGTCGATCACAACCGCTACGAGGGTCAGCCCGACGGCAGGGCTGGGGACGTGTGGGCGGCGCAGATGGTTCGGCGCGTGTTTCCCGACTTGCGCTTCGTCCCAAACCTCGTGATGTCGGACGGCGAGTACGTCGTCGGTCGATGGACGATGACCGCGACCAACATCGGAAGCATCGACTTGTTCGGCCTGCCGCCGACCGGGCGTCCGGTGACAATCACGGGGCAGGAGGTGTTTCGCGCCGAGCATGATCAATTCGTCGAGGTGTGGCATCAGGAGGACCTGCCCGGCATGCTCGCGCAACTTGGACTGCAGCCGCCCCCGATTCTGATGCGACTCGCAGCGCGCCACAGCGCGCGGCGATACCGGCGCACACAGAACCGTTAGTAGTGCTTCGTTAGGTTGGTGAAGCCCGTCGATGGTGCTCGGGCGCCGGCTCGCTGCGGCACGGGGAGCCAGGTCCCGTGCCGGCAGACGCTCGACCCTGCAGCGGATCTTCGCGAGTCCCACGAGGTCCTCACCGCCGCTGGACCGGAAGCGATCACCGGTCCAGACGGGCCCCGCGCGCGGCGGAAAACGAGCCATCTGTCATGGCAGCGCGGGCGGGGCCGGGGGGCGGCGCGCGCGTGCTTGGCGCCGGCTCACGCGCCGGTCACGACGCCGACGCGCGCGTTGAGGCTGGAACAACGTTACAGCCGGTGATCTGACCGTCTCGGGTGTCACGAACGTCTCGCCGCTGAACTCGACCAACCGTTCGCCGTGCTCGGGCAAGCCCCCGCCTAGACAGACCAGCCAGCTCTCCATCGCGATCCTGCTCGAAGACGGCGTGCAGCCACAAGAATTCGAACAGCCCCGAGCGAGCTCCTTCAACAACACGGAGCACTAGTAAATTAGGGCACGGGCCCTTAATGACTTAATGATGCTCTTCGGGCAGCTCGGCGATGTCGCGGCGCGTGTCCCCGATCCAGCGGTACAGCGTGATCACGAGCAGCACCACGCCGATGATCGAGAACAGCCAGTTGATCGTCGTCCCGATCACGATCAGCGTCAGCGCGATCGCGGTCACGAGCGGGAGCAGCGACGGACCCGGGAGGTGGATGTCCTCACTCGCGGGCTGCGCCGGCTCCGAGCGCTGGGCGGAAGGTCCCGGACTCACGGGTGAACGTAGATCGCGGCGGCGACGAACGTGGCCCCGAACATGATCACGCAGATTGCCCCGGCGATCAGGCCCGAGCGGATGTTCTTGCGTGCAAGCTTGCGATCCATGGCGGGCGTGATCCTACAGCTTTACGTCCGCGACCATCGCGCCGAACAGCAGCGCCAGGTACAGGAGCGAGAACAGGTACAACCGCAGCGCCGTGCGGCGGTCGGCGCGACGGTACAGCCACACCGCGCCACCGATGAACGCGAGCCCGAGCGTGACCGACGCCAGCAGGTAGATGCCGCCGAACGCGCCGGTGCAGAACGGCAGCTGCGACACCGCGTACAACAGCAGCGTGTAGAGCAGGATCTGCCGACGCGTCTCGCGCTCCCCGCGGACCACAGGCATCATCGGCACGCCGACCCTGGCGTAGTCGTCCTTCATCAGCAGGCTGAGCGCCCAGAAGTGGGCGGGCGTCCAGTAGAAGACGATCGCAAACAGGTACACCGCCGTCCAGGACAGGGAGCCGCGCGTCGCGGCCCAGCCGACGAGCGGTGGCATCGCCCCCGCGGCGCCGCCGATCACGATGTTCTGCGGCGTCCGTCGCTTGAGCCAAATCGTGTAGACGCCGACGTAGCCGACGAATCCCGTCAGCGCCAGCGAGGCCGCCAGCACGTTGACGGTTAGCGACAGCAGCGCGAATGACAGCGCCGCGAGCGAAAATCCATAGATCAGCGCCGCCCGCGGCGATACCCGGCCGGCCGGGATCGGGCGCGTGGCGGTGCGCTTCATCTGCGCGTCGATGTCGCGGTCGTAGAAATGATTGACGGCACCGGCGCCGCCCGCCGACAGATAGCCGCCGAGGCAGGTGAGCGCGATCTTCGCGACGGACGGGCTGCCGGCGACCTCCATCGTCGAGATCGTCGTCAGCAGCAGCAGCGTCTGGACCTTGGGCTTGGTCAGCTCGACATAGTCGGCGACCAGCTGGCGGACCCCCGACGCTGCCGTCGAGTCGCGCGGCGCAGGGATCGCGGTCGACGTGCTCATCGCGTCACGCGCGCGCGAAGCGCTCGCTGCCGCCGGTTTTCTGCGTGACGCCGGTCTCGCGTTCGATCTGGCGGCGGATGTCGCGCATCGGCTCCACCGAGCGCACACGCGGGATTGCGTCGAAGTTGTTTACGGGGGGCGGTGAGGTCGTGAACCACTCCAGTGTGTTCGCCTTCCACGGGTCCGGGCCGGCGAGCTTACCGTTCTTGTAGTTCAGCGCAACGTTAAGAACGGTTAAGAGGATTCCACCGCCAAGTATGTAGGACCCGATCGTCGAGATTAAGTTCATCGTCCCCCAGCCGGTGTCGGGACCGTACAGATAGATCCGCCGTGGCATGCCGTCAAGGCCGAGCGCGTGCTGGACGAAGAACGTCATGTTGAAGCCGATGAACGTGACCCAGAACGAGAGCTTGCCGAGCCGCTCGCTGAGGAACCGGCCGGTGATCTTCGGGAACCAGTAATACAGGCCGGCCATGATCGAGAACACGGCGCCGCCCATCAGCGTGTAGTGGAAGTGGGCGACGACGAAGTACGAGTCGTTGAGCTGCCAGTCGACGGGGAAGACCGCGAGGAAGATGCCCGTGATCCCGCCGAGGACGAAGATCGCGATGAAGCCGACGGCCCAATGCAGCGACGCAGTCGTGACGATCGATCCTCGCCAGAGCGTCGCGATCCAGTTGAAGATCTTGACCCCCGTCGGGATTCCGATCAAGAACGAGCTGAGCATGAAGAAGCCGAGCACGACGATCGGCACCGGCGAGGCGAACATGTGGTGCGCCCACACCAGCGTCGCGAGGAAGGCGATCACCGCGGTCGAGGCCGCGATCGCCTTGTAGCCGAAAATCGGCTTGCGCGAGAACACGGGGATGACCTCGGAGATGATCCCGAACCCCGGCAGGATCATGATGTAGACCTCGGGGTGGCCGAAGAACCAGAACAGGTGCTGCCACAGGACCGGCGAGCCGTGCGCGGTGGGGTCGAACCAATGCGTGCCGAAGTGGCGGTCGGTGAGCAGCATCGTCACCGCGGCGGCGACCGGCGGCAGGGCGATGATCAGCAGCACCGCGTAGACCAGGATCGACCACACGAACAGCGGCAGCCGGCCCCAGGTCATCCCGGGCGCGCGCATGTTCACGATCGTCGCGTAGAAGTTGATCGCGCCGATCAGCGAGGAGATGCCGGTCAGGTGGATCAGGAAGATCCACGCGTCCTGCCCGCCGCTGGTCGAGTACTGGATGCTCGACAGCGGCGGATAGCTCCACCAGCCGGCCTCGGGGGGCTGGTAGAAGAGCGTCGCGTAGAACACGATCCCGCCCGCCAGCAGCAACCAGAACGACAGCGCGTTGAGCCGTGGGAACGCCATGTCGCGGGCGCCGATCATCAACGG
>JBEKRJ010000389.1:0-5290 GCA_049518835.1 Solirubrobacteraceae bacterium | reverse complement strand
GGCTACACCGGGCTGTGCCCGCGCGTCAAGCGGTCAGGCCAGAGTGACCACCGCGGCCCGCTGTCTGAGCACGGCCCCCGCTATCTGCGCTGGGGGCTGATGGAGGCAGCGATCGCCGCCAGTGCGCGTCCGGTCTACCGCGGGCGCTGCCAGCAGACCAAGCGCCGGCTCGGTCGCCAGCGCGGCCCCAAGGTCGCTCAGATCGACCTCGCGGGGCGTCTCTGCGAGGCGATCTGGGTACATGCTCACGCGTAAGGAGCCCTTCGCTCCGGCAGGCGCCACTTTTCTGTTTGGCTGCCTGACAGCCCTTTTTCAACCTGCGCCGCCGGAGCGAGCCCGATATCGCCCAATCCTCGAAGCACGATGACGCGATCCAAATATGAGGCACTGCTCCAAAGGCCCGACCCACACGCGGACCATGACAGTCAGTTCAGTGGTACCGGCTCGGACGTTCGTGTCAAGCGCCACGATCCCAACTGTTCACTGGAGTGAACTTGTTCGGGCGCTTGACACGAGCGCACTCGCCGGTGTTAGTGACACACGCCTCGGCTGTCAGGGTTCTGACACGGGACTTGACAGCGGGCCCAACTTCATAGAAACGGTCAGCATGCGCCGACCGCCGCGCTGCGTGGCTTATGCTTTGAATCCTGAAGCGGTGAGACTGGTCGCGTGCAAGCCCTCGCCGCGCGGGTCGCCAGCAGGCCGGACGCCGAGAGCGGGCGCTCACCCGCGTTGAGCAGAACCTGAGCCGGTTCCCCGACGACGTGTGCACACGCATCCACGCGGGCGATGTGCACCTCGCCCCCTCCGACGAGGCATCCGCCGAACACGCGTTCCGCGACGCGATCACGCTCGCGCGATCGCAAGGTGACCACGCACGAGCGCGGTCAACCCCGGATTTCAGGTCGAGGGGCGCGGGGCCGATTATGGGGGGGACCATGCGCCCGGCATTGTCGAAGCTCCGATGGTTGTGGGGGCGGACCCCACTCATCGGGGATCCGATTGATCAGGAGGGGCCCGCGACATGCACGGGATCGATCGTTAACCGTACGATGCGCGGCGCGTGTTGTGCGGTGGCGGTGAGCGCTGCGCTGGCGGGATGCGGCGGTGGTTCGATGGCGACTTCCGGCTCGTCTGATCGATCGCCGGCGAAGGCGCGGGGTCCGGCGATCTTGACGGTGGAGTCCAGCCAGCAGAACTCGATCAGTCGGGATCTGAACCCGTATGTCTCTTCTTCGGCGGCGTCCTTGTTGGGCGCTACCTCGCTGATCTATGAGCCGTTGTTGCAAGCGAACGCGATGCTGCCTGGGATGTATTACAGGTGGCTGGCGACGAGCTACCGCTGGTCTGATGGTGGCGACTCGATCACGTTCGCGATCCGCCGGGGGGTGAGGTGGTCAAACGGCAGCCGGTTCACCGCGGCGGACGTGGCTTTCACCTTCCGGATGCTCGAGCGCCACCCAGACGTCAACACGACCGGCCTGCCGATCAGCAGTGTGACCTCGTCCGGGAACGACGTCACGATCAACTTCCCGTCGCCGCAGTACGCCAACCTGCAGAACATCGCCGCCGAGGTCTATATTGTGCCGCGCTCGATCTGGAGCAAGGTCCGCGATCCTGGGGCATATGTGGACCGCAATCCCGTCGGGACTGGTCCGTATACGCTCGCGAGCTTCACGTCGCGCGGCTTCATCCTGAAAGCCAACCCGGCGTATTGGAGCGGGCCGCCGCCCGTCCCCGAGGTGCAGTTCCCCACCTACGCCTCGGGCAACGCGGCCGGATCGGCGTTGGCTACCGACAGGCTGGACTGGGCAGGCAACTTCATCGCCGGCCTGCAGCAGCGGTTTTTGGCCGGCAACCCCAGCCACCACGTGTGGTTCGCGCCGGTGCAAACGAACAGTCTGGAGCCGAACCTGACGACGTTCCCGACTGACCAACTCGCAGTCCGTCAGGCGATCAGCCTCGCGCTCGATCGCACGGCGTTGAGCGAGCAGGCCGAGGGCGGACTGGAGCCGCCAGTGAGTACTGCGAGCGGGCTGACGCTCCCAGTCTTCCAGGCTTTCCTGTCGCCGGCCGCCGCCGACACGTTGTCGGCGCACTCCAACATCGCGGCGGCCAGGGCGCTGCTGAGCGCCGCCGGGTACGTGATCGGCCCGGACGGCATGTTCCAGACCCGATCGGGACGCCGGCTCACGATCGAGATCACCGATCCCTCGTCGTTTAGCGATTACGCGACGGGGGACGCGATGATCGCCGGGTGGCTGCGCCAGGCGGGGATCGATGCCACGTTCGTGGGCCAGTCGGTGACGGCCTGGTCCTCAGACATCGCCAGCGGCAACTTCCAGCTCACCCAGCACTGGTCGCAGACGAGCGTGTCCCCCTACCAGCTCTATAACGACTGGCTCGGCAGCACGCAGGCAACGAGTAACGCCGCAGGTGACTACGAGCGGCTTGCGGATCGCCGGGTCGAAGCGATGCTGGGCAAGCTGGCCGGTGATGATTCGCTCGCAGCCCAGCAGGCCGACCTGGCGCCGATCGAGCGCTACGTCGCGACCAACCTGCCGATCATCCCCACCGTGTACGGGGTTGCGTTCGATGAGTACAACACCAGCGACTTCCCCGGCTGGCCGACGTCGAGCAACACTTATGAGTCGGGAAGCCCCTCGGCACCGACGAACGAGGTCGTGATTCTCCACCTCTCGCCGGCCGTCGGCCGGCTGAGCACCTCTTCGGCCGGCTGTCCATCCGACGCGGGTCAGGGTCGGCGCGCGGTCTGGCGCGCCGCGTACCAGACGGGTAGCTGCTCGGCCGCGAGCGGTCGTCCGATCAGGAACCCCTGCAGGCGATCACAGCCGATCTCGCGCAGCGTCGCGAGCTGCTCGCGCGTCTCGACACCTTCGGCCACGATCGAGACGCCGAGGTGGTGTCCGAGCTCGGTCACCATCCGCACGAGGGAGCTATCGCGTCCGTCCGGCAGCTGTTCGACGAACGATCGGTCGATCTTGATCTCGTCGACGGTGAAGTGCTGGAGGTGCGCGA
The DNA here is from genome assembly GCA_049518835.1 of Solirubrobacteraceae bacterium. Lineage (GTDB taxonomy): Bacteria > Actinomycetota > Thermoleophilia > Solirubrobacterales > Solirubrobacteraceae > Palsa-465. Next base: position 2,251 of record JBEKRJ010000389.1, on the reverse strand, counting down.
GCGAGGTGTAGCCGGTCCCGAAATCGTCGATCGCGATCCGGATCCCGAGGCTGCGCAACCGCTGCAGCTCGAGTGCGACGGTGGGCAGGTCGGCGAGCAGCACGGTCTCGGTGAGCTCGAGGATCAGTTGGCTTGCCGGCACGCCGCTCGCGGCCAGTGCCGCTTCGACGTGCTCGGTGAGATGGCCGGAGAGCAGATGGCGTCCGGAGATGTTCACGGCGATGCTGATCTCGCCAAGCGCGGACTGGCTCCACCGGCGCTGCTGCTCAAGCGCGCAGGCGAGCACCCAGCGGTCAAGGCGGATGATCAGGTCGCTCGCCTCGGCGACCGGAATGAAGTCGTTGGGTTGACAAGGTCCGTGACCGGTACGGTTCCAGCGCACGAGCGCCTCGACCGAGCGCAGCGCGCCGCTCGCGTCGATCACTGGCTGGTAGTGCAAGAACAGCCCGCCGCCGCCGCTGCGATCGAGCGTGGCGTGAAGCGCCTGCTCGAGGTCAGCGCGGGCGATCAGCGCCTGCTGCATCGACTCGTCATAGACCTCGACCCGGGCGGGGCCGGCGCGCTTGGCGCGATAGACAGCCAAGTCGGCGCGCGCGAGCAGCTGCGAGGGCTCGTCGGCCGCTCCGTCGAGCGCGAACGCGACACCCACGCACGCGCCGATGCTGACGCGGACGCCGGCATGCTCGATCGGCTGGCCGGCCGCCTGCACCAATCGAGCGCCGATCGCGATCGCCTCGTCGTGATCGCCGACGCCCTCGGCGATCACGACAAACTCGTCGCCGCCGAGGCGCGCGAGAAAGTCCCCGCGTCGCGACGCCTGGGCCATTCGCCGCGCGATCTCCTTGAGCACGCCGTCTCCGACGGCGTGCCCGTGCGTGTCGTTGGCGCGCTTGAAGTCGTCAAGGTCGATGAACAGGACCGCGAGCGGCTGGCCGCTGCGGCCCGCTCGCGCGAGCGCTTGATCGAGGAACTCGATCGCCGCGGCGCGGTTATGCAGCCCGGTGAGCGCGTCGTGCGTGGCCTGGTGCACGAGCCGGTGCTGCAGGCGCTCTCGCTCCACGATCGAGCCGGAGAGCACGAGCACGGACTCGTGCAGCGCCTCGCCGAGACGGCCCGGCAGCGGCTCGGCGAGGACAGGGTCACCGAACGCACACTTAGCCAGCGCGTGGGCCTTCGCTTCCATCAATCGCAGGTTGCAGACGAGGTCGTTCAAAGCGTCCGAAACGACCGCGGTCTCCTTCGGGCCGCTCGCTGGCAGGGGAGCAAGCTCGAGGTCTCCGCCGCTCACCGCGCGCGCATGATCCTCCAAGCGCCACAAGGGGCGCGTGATCGACCGCGCCAGCACAAGCGCAACGACAATCGTCAAACCGACGGCGATGATCGTCTCAACCACCAGCGCACGCAACGCGGCCGCACTCGAGGCTCGCAGACTAGCCGCGTTGCCGTGCACGCCACGCTCAGCCGCGGTGACCAGGCCATAGAGCTCCTCCAGTCCGCCCATACCTGACCGGAACAGGTCCGCCAACGGCAGCAAGCTGGCATATCGAGAGGGCAGAGCACTCGCCGCGATCCACGACCCCGCGCCGCTCGCCGGGATCCCAGCGCCCGCGGCGGCCGCCGACACCGCCACCTCAAACCGCTGCCAGGCCGGCTCGCGCTCAAGCTCGGCGAACGCCGCACCCGCCGGTCCGACAGCACTGCGCAGCCGCGCGCTGGCATGATCAAACAGCGCGATGTCGCCGCCGAGGGCGCTGAGCGCGCTGACACGCTGAGCGCCGGCCGACAGGTACACGTCAATCAGCTCCGACGGCTCCGACCCGCCCGCGTCGAGCGCGTCGCTCGCATCGCTGAGCGTGTCCAGCGTCCGGCTCAGCTCAGCCGCCTGGCTAAGGTTGGCCGTGCGGAGCTGCAGCGCGGCCAGACGGACCGAGAACGACTCCATCAGCACATCAGAGAGCCCGTTGAACGCCAAATCGGCGGGCGTCGCCGTGACCCGCCCCCGGTCGATCCGGCGGCGCAAGGCGCCCAAGTCCGTTGCAAAGGTCGTCGGGACCGCCCGTCCGAGCGCCTTCAACTGTGCGTCCACCGCTGCCCGAGCATCACGCTCTGAGATGGTGAAGAATCCATACGCGCTCGCGATATCGGGGATGTCGAAACCCAAATCGGAGCGGATCGCCGAGCTCCCAGCCTCCACCGTGAAGCGCTCCTGATCGAGCAGGCTGCGCAACCTCACAAGGCCGTTCAACGTCGC
>JBEKRJ010000388.1:0-5290 GCA_049518835.1 Solirubrobacteraceae bacterium | reverse complement strand
CGTCGCGCTGCTCCGGGCATCCGCCTACGGCGGATCGCCCGCCGGTGGCGGGCGCAACGGCGGGGGCAGCCCGAGGGCTGCCACGTACTCGGCGACCGCCTCGTAAGGGTCGAGCGCTGCGCGCTCGACGGCGGCGAGCAGCCCCGGCTCGGCGGCCTTGACGACGAGCCCGCCCCACGGGTCGCGGGTCAGCAGCGCGACGGTCTCGCCGAGGCCGTCGGTCGCCTCGGCAATCTCCTCGTCGGTGCGCTCGGGCTCATCGGCGAGCAGCTCCTTTCGGAGCTTGCCGCGGTCTGACCACGTGATCGCTCGACGACCTCGGGACGCCTGCTCCCACTCGCGCCATATGGCCAGGTCGTCGGCTTCGCCGATCGCCGTCAGGTCGGCAAGCACGTCGAACGGAGTGCGGGTGCCCCGGCGGCCCCGCTTGCCGAGCTGGCCAGCCAGCTCGCGGGCGGCGCGGCCGGCGCTCTCGTAGGTCACCTTGTTGAGGTAGCGCGCCAACTCGCCGCGGGCCTGCTCCAGACTGAGCTCGCGCAGGTCGATCTCCACCCGCTCGTCGGCGTCGAACCCGGCGCGGCCGAGCCGCCGTAGCCAGCCCGCCCATGCGGCGCTGCGCAGCTCGTCCAGCGCCTTCGGGTCACCGTTGAAGAACACGAGCGCGTGGACGTGCAGGTGCCAGCCGTTCTCGCCGTGGGTGGCCTCGACCCGCCGCACCCAGCCCTGTACGCCCGCGCGGCGCTTGGCGCGCTGCACCCGGCGGTCGGTCGTCAGCGCAGCCGCCCAGGCGGGACTCAGCGCGTCCCACAGCTCGGCGAGGGCCTGGCCGCGGCGGTGGCGCATGGTCAGGGTGACCATCGCGACCCGCCAGCCGCGCTCGGCGACCACGGTAAGCGCCCGGGTCAACTCGTCGGTGCGCTCGGACTGGATCTTGGCCGAGCAGCACGGGCAGGCCCACACCGACCCGCACGTGACCAGGCCGCTGTAGCCGGCGCGCTTGTCGCGGCGCTGCACGGCGACCGTCTCGCCGTGGGGCCGCAGGCGGCACGTCCGCACCCGCGCGAGCGTCGTGAGCTTGCGCAGGGCCCGCAGCGCGGCCCACTCGTCGGCGCGTCGGAGGGCTCTGAGGTCCCGTGGCGGAATAGTTGTCCGCCACGTCCCGCGAGGCTCGTGTTGACAGTCGGCACGAGACGGAGAAAGCGCGCTCGGCGAGAGCGCGAACAAGGCCGCAGAGAGCCGCACGGGCCTTGTGGGTGCGTCCGACCGGCTGGTAAGCTCCGGCCCAGTTCGGGTGTGTCTGTTTCGAACTGAGCCGGCGAGGCGGGACTTGCCTAGCCCGCTATCGAGGATCGACCGGCACCGCTGACGAGGAGCGCCAACTCGAAGTCAGCGGGTCGGCCGCTGAGCGGCCAGGCTTCTAGGGCGGCATCAACGCTCCCGAGACTGGTTGCCTGCGCCGCGGCGGGCCGGCGTGAAGGGCACGACGGACAAGCAGCTCGGCGACATCGACCTGGTCGGCGCTGGCAAGCTGCCGCAGACGCTCGCGCTGGCTGGGGGTGACCCGCACCAGGATCGTTGAGGAGCGCATCTCCCCCGGCGGGCTCGCCAGCGCGACCAGGCCGTCCGCGAGAGCACACCGCGCCGGCGCCGACAAGGTGGCCACGTTCAGAGCCCGTTCGATCGCCTGACGTCCAAGCCGATCGCGTCGAGAACCCTTCTGGCCAAGCGCGGGCGCGGCCGCGACACGAGCGGGCCGGGAGGAGCTGGCGGCCGCGACGCGCAGCGCGTGTGCGATGAACTCGTCACGCTGGGACACGCGCGCCTCCCGCCCGCCAACCGCTTGTCGCGCCAGCACGACACCGCTGCCACGGCCGGAAACCGGCGGGTCGGTGTCCTGCTCGCGCGACCGCGCGTGATCGCCGGGGCTCAGCCGGCAAGCTTTCTGGCTGCTGCGTGCCGTCACCAGCCTCCTCCGGTGCGCTTGACCGGCCTGCCGCCCCACGCCAACCAGCCGGCTTCGTCGAGCCGGTAGCGGTAGACGTCGGTGCGCGTGCGGGTCGCCAGGCTATACGCGGTCAGCGAGCGCGCAGCTGCGGCGACTCGCTGGCGGCCGAGTGTCCGCTCGCCCGGCCAGCGGGCCAGCTCCTGGAGCTCGGCGACGCTGAGTGCGTCCCCGGCGCGCACTCGCGCGAACAGGCGCCTGTCACAGGCGACGTCGTAGAGCGCCGTGAGGATGATCTTCTCGTCGTCGGTGAGGGCCGCCAATGGACGCTCGGTCACGGCGCACCTCTCGCCCGCCCGAGCGCCGGTCGCGCCAGCACGACACCTCCGCCGGTGCGCTGGCCAGCCGCGACCAGCGGAGCTGAGACCGGCGGGCTGGTGCCCTGCCCGCGCGACCGCGCGAGCTCGGCTCTCGGCGCAGCTGCGCAGCTGGCTGCGCAGTTCCTGCGCAGTAGATCGGTCGCGAGCCGCGCATCTGCGGCAGTTTTGCGACCGTGGGCTTCGCAGCGATCCGAGGCGCTGAGGCCTCGGATCTGCTTTACCTGCTGCGAATTCGCGCTATTGCGCGCTTGTCGCGTTAAGTGGAGACGGCGGGAATCGAACCCGCGTCCGCGGCCGCGCGAAAGATGGTATCTACGAGCGTAGCCGGCGCTCTGATCTCGCCCTCGACTCGCCTCGCCGGCGGGGGTTGTCGACGGCCAGCTCCTAAATGATGTTCCCGGATCGGCTGGAGCAAGCGTCTCCGGGTGAGCCTGCTATTTGATCCCGGCGGGCCCCTCCGCAGGCGGGCGGGGGCCGGGAGCTTCACGGCCTAGTAGTTAAGGACTAAGCGGCGAGAGCGAACTCGTGCGTAGGATTCGCACTTATTTTTTTCCCAGGTGTTTTACGAGGCCGCCCGGGAACCTCGACTCGCAACCACCCCCACGAACCGACCACGTCGAAGCCTGTCGTCCCCGGGGATTTCTATTTCGCACTGATTGTAGACGGCGCGGAGGGCGGCGTTGGACGCACGTGAAAAAGCTCGTAAGACCGCCCGCGACGGTAGTGGGGGCTGCCAGAATCAAGTGACGATGGAATCCAACGATCAGTGGACCGAGCCTTGGCTCGGTGTCGCGCCGCGGCAGCAATCGGCGTCGCCTGAGCCCCTCGACCCCGAGCCCGCCGAGCCGCCGCAACAGCGCAAGCAGCCGTACCTCAAGCGGACGGCGGGCTCGGTGCTCGCTGCGATTGCGGCGCTGATCGCGAAGCTCAAGACCCTCCTGCTGCTCGTGCCGAAGCTGAAGCTGCTGACGACCGTGGGCACGATGGCCGTCTCGCTCGCCGCATACAGCTTCGTTTTTGGCTGGGCGTTTGCCGCCGGTTTCGTCGCGCTGCTGTTCGTTCACGAGATCGGACACGTGATCCAGCTCCGCCGCGAAGGCATCAGAGCGAGCGCACCGATGTTCGTACCGTTTATGGGCGCGGTGATCAGCGCGCGATCGTTGGGCGACAACGCCCTGGCTGAGGCGCGCGTCGGGCTCGCGGGCCCGATCCTCGGGAGCATCGGCTCGGCGGCGTGCATTGTCGTATGGCACGCGACCGGCGCGGATCTGTGGCGGGCGCTGGCGTTCACCGGCTTCTTCTTGAACTTGTTCAACCTGCTGCCCGTCGTCCCGCTTGACGGCGGCAGGGCGATGGCCGCGATGGCACCGTGGATGTGGTTCGTGGGGCTCGCCGCGTTGGTCCCGCTGGCGTTGCGATTCCCGAGCCCAATCATCCTGATCATCCTTGTGATCGGCGCGCTCGAGACGTACAAGCGTTGGAAGACGCGCAACGGCGGCGGCGCTCAGCGCCAGGACTACTACCGCGTCCGTCGGCTCGACCGCGCGCTCGTGGCGGCCGTCTACCTGTCGCTGATCGCGCTGCTGGTGGTCGGGATGCACGCAACGACGCTGACGCGGACGTTCGGCTAGCCGCGCTCCCGGTGCCTCAGCGCCGCAACGGCGGCGGCTCAGCGCCGAGCCTCGCGCAGCTCTCGTTGAACGTCGCGCGCCACGTCGCGCTTGCGGATCGATTCGCGCTTGTCGAACAGATCCTTGCCGCGGGCGAGCGCGATCTCGACCTTGGCGCGCGAGCGCGGCCCGGAGAAGTAGATCCGGGTTGGCACGAGCGTCAGCCCGCGTTCACGCGTGCGCCCGACCAGGCGATCGATCTCGGCGCGGCGCAGCAGCAGCTTGCGGTCGCGCTCGGGCTGGTGGTTCTCGCGCGATGCTGGCCCGTAGGGCGGGATGTAGGTGCCCACCAACCACACCTCGCCGTCACGAATCACCGCGTAGGAGTCCTTGAGCTGAGCCTTGCCCTCGCGTAGGGACTTGACTTCGGTCCCCGTCAGGACCAACCCAGCCTCGAAGCGCTCGAGCAGGTGATAGCGGAACGACGCCGTCCGGTTGCTGGCGACGCTGCCGGATGCCATCGGGCGTTTCTGTGACTTCGCCATCGCGGTCAACCTTGACGCGCCGCGGAGCGCTGCGCAAGATCGCCGCCGGCCGCGGGAAGCAGGTCGACCCTGCCACGGGGCGCGTCGATCCGCCCAACCTGGACGCGGACCGGATCGCCGAGGCGGATCGTGGCGCCCCGCCGAGACCCGATCAGGATCGTGCCCTGCTCGTTGAGCTCCCACCAGTCGTGCTCTAGCCGCCGCACCGGCAACATCCCCTGATAGCGGCCGCCGGGCCCGAAGGCGACGAACGCTCCGGCCCCGATCAGGCCGACGACCTCGCCGTCGAATTCCGTCTCGACGCCAGCCGCATACAACTCGCGCTCGAGCAGGAAGCACCGGGCGACGTCGTCGGCATCGCGCTCGATCGATATCGCCTCGCGCTCGCGCGTCGATGCCCACGGCCCGGCTGCGGCGACCCACGAGGCCTCCGGCGCGACGCCACCGGCCACCGCCGCCAGCAGCGCTCGGTGGCAGACAAGGTCGGGATAGCGGCGGATCGGCGAGGTGAAATGGCAATAGCGGGGCGATTGCAGTCCGGCATGGCCCAGGTTGCGGTGGTCGTAATAGGCCTGCTTGAGCGCCCGCAGCACCAGGCTCGTCAACGCCTGCCGACCGCGACCCCCGTGCGCCGCGACCCAGCGCTCGACGAGCTGCGAGGCCTCCCCCACGAGCTCGGCAGCCTGTTGCGGCGTCAGCGGGCCTCGGGGCACGGCCGGAGTCGGCACCCCCAGCGATCCGAGCTGATCGATCAGCCGCTCCACCGCCGCGGCGTCGGGTCGCTCGTGCACCCGGTACAGCGCCGGGATCCGG
>JBEKRJ010000387.1:0-5300 GCA_049518835.1 Solirubrobacteraceae bacterium | reverse complement strand
CCGCCGGCGGCGCGTACGTGCCGGCGATGAGCGACGAGACCGTGATCGTGCGCGAGCAGGGGACGATCTTCCTCGGCGGGCCGCCGCTCGTGAAGGCGGCCACCGGCGAGGAGGTGTCGGCCGAGGATCTCGGCGGCGGGGACGTGCACGCGCGCACGTCGGGCGTCGTCGATCATCTCGCCGACAACGACGGTCACGCGCTCGAGATCGTTCGCGACATCGTCGCCACGCTGCCGCCAGATCCGACGCCGCCGTGGGAGCGGGTCGCGGCCCGGCCGCCCGTCGCCGATCCGGAGTCGCTGCTGGACCTGGTCCCGCTCGACACGCGCACCCCGTACGACGCGCGCGACGTGCTGCGCTGCATCGTCGACGGCAGCGAGCTGCGCGAGTTCAAGGAGCTCTACGCGCAGACCGTCGTGTGCGCGTTCGCCCACCTCGACGGACACCCGATCGGGATCGTCGCCAACAACGGGATCCTGTTCAGCGAGTCGGCGCTGAAGGCGGCGCACTTCATCGAGCTGTGCGACCGGCGCGGCCTGCCGTTGCTGTTCGTTCAGAACATCAGCGGCTTCATGGTCGGCAGCGCCTACGAGGCCGGCGGGATCGCCAAGCACGGCGCCAAGCTGGTCACCGCGGTGGCGTGCGCGCGGGTGCCGAAGCTGACGGTCGTGATCGGCGGGTCGTTCGGCGCGGGCAACTACGGGATGTGCGGGCGCGCGTACTCGCCGCGCTTCTTGTTCCTGTGGCCCAACGCCCGGATCAGCGTGATGGGAGGCGAGCAGGCGGAGACCGTGATGCGCGAGGTCGGCCAGACCGAGGTCGGCGCCCGGCTGCGCGACCAGTACGAGCGCCAAGGCCAGCCCGTCTACTCGACGGCGCGCCTGTGGGACGACGGGATCATCGACCCGCGCGACACGCGGGCGGTGCTCGCCGAGGCGCTCGCGGCGTGTGGGAGCGCTCCGCTCGGGGAGCTCGGCTACGGCGTGTTTCGCATGTAGCGCTGCGCCGATAGCAGGCTCGCCTGGCCGGCGCAGTCGAGCCCCGGTCCGAGCGGCACGCCGCTCACACCGCGCCTCGGAGCGCGTCGACGAGCGCGCGCGAGTGGTGCGGCGTCCACTCGGACCGCGGACGCGCCGCGGATCGTGTTTCGCCCCGCCCGGCGGTGGCAGTCGTTGCTCTGATTGAATCGCGCGGATGGCGAGGTTCGACGTGACCGGCAAGGTCGCGCTGGTCACGGGGGGCGCGCGCGGGATCGGGTTTGGCGTCGCCTCGGCGCTGGCTCGGCGCGGCGCTTGCGTCGCGATCGTCGACCTCGAGCTCGCCGCCGCCGCGAGCGCCGCCGCGCGGCTGCCTGGCAACGCCCTCGGCCTGGCGGCGGACGTCTCGGATCGCGCCGCGATGCGTCGGGCGGTGGCCACGGTCACCGAGCAGCGCGGCGGACTGGATGTGGTGGTCGCCAACGCCGGCGTCGGGTCCGGCGCGGCGACGGTGCGAGCGATGAGCGAGCAGTCGTTTGACCGCGTCCTCGCCGTCAACCTCGGCGGCGTCTACAACACCGTGATCACTGGTCTTCCCCAGATCGTCGCGCGCCGTGGCCACATCGTCGTCACCTCCTCGGTGTACGCCTTTGCCAACGGCCTGGGCGCCGGACCGTATGCGGTGTCGAAGGCCGGCGTCGAGCAGCTTGGGCGCGCGTTGCAGGTCGAGCTGGCCCCGCACGGCGCCACCCTGAGCATCGCGTACTTTGGCTTCATCGACACCGAGATGGTCCATCGCACGGTCGATGCCGACCCCGCGGCCGTGAAGATGTTCGCGATCTTGCCCAAGGTGCTGCACAAGCGCCTGTCGCCCGAGCAAGCCGGCGAGGCGATCGCGGCCGCTGTCGAGCGACGCGCCCCGAGAGTGATCGCGCCCAAGCGCTGGGCGGCCTTCAGCGCTCTGCGCGGACTTGTCAACCCGATGCTCGACCGATACATGACGACCGACCGTGATACCCAGGCCCTCGTCCGTGAGCTCGATGCTCGCGAGGGCGACGAGCAGGTGCTCACCGCGTAGGCGGGCGCTTAGAGCGGTCAGGTGCGCCGCCAGCGCGACCGCACCCGCTAGCGTTTGCGGGGTGGCACGCCTCGCGGACGAACATGCTGTCGAGCTGGAGCTGGCCGTCAACGGCGAGCTGCGCCGGTTCGAGGTCGATGTGCGCACGACGCTGCTGGACCTGCTGCGCGAGCACGCCGGCCTGACCGGCTCCAAGAAGGGCTGTGATCACGGCCAATGCGGCGCGTGCACGGTGCTGATCGACGGGCGCCGGGTGAACGCCTGCTTGGTGCTCGCTGTGACGCTCGCGGGCCGCGAGGTGACGACGATCGAGGGCCTCGCCGACGACGGGCAGCTTCACCGGCTGCAGGCGGCGTTTGTCGAGCACGACGCGTTTCAGTGCGGGTATTGCACGCCCGGCCAGATCTGCTCGGGGGTGGGGGCGCTGGCGGAGGCGCGCGCGGGCATGCCGAGTTGGGTGACACGCGACCTGACCGCGACGGTGGCGCTGGACGACGACGAGATCCGCGAGCGGATGAGCGGGAACCTGTGTCGCTGCGCGGCGTACGTGAACATCGTCAGCGCACTCGCTGAGGTGGCCGGAGAATACGAGGCGCCGGTAGCGGTTGCGAGCCTCCTCGGAGGAAGCGCGCGGTGAAGCCGTTCGCCTACGAGCGGCCGCCCGACGTCGCGAGCGCCGTGCAGGCGGCAGCCGGCGTCGATGCGATGTTCCTCGCCGGGGGCACCAACCTGGTCGACTTGATGAAGCTGGGCGTCGCGCAGCCGGCGCGACTGGTCGACCTGACCGGACTGGCGCTCGACGGGGTGCAGGAGCTCGCCGGCGGGGGGCTGCTGGTCGGGGCCACGGTCCGCAACGCGGACCTCGCCGCCGATCGCGCCGTCCGCGAGCGCTACCCGGTCCTCGCGCGCGCGCTGCTGTCGGGCGCGTCGGGGCAAATCCGAAACATGGCCACGGTTGGCGGCAATCTGCTGCAACGCACGCGCTGCGCGTATTTCCAGGACGTCTCGAAGCCGTGCAACAAGCGCGCACCGGGATCCGGCTGTCCGGCGCGGGCGGGGGAGCATCAGAACCTGGCGATCTTCGGCCACTCACCTGCTTGCGTGGCCACCAACCCCTCCGACATGGCCGTCGCACTCGTGGCGCTGGACGCCAGAGTGAATGTGACCGGCGCCGAGCGGGAGCGCACGATCCCGATCGGCGAGCTTCACCGCCTCCCCGGCGAGCATCCCGAACGAGACACGGTGCTCGAGCGCGGCGAGCTGATCACGTCCGTCGAGCTCGACGCGCCGGGGCCCGGTGCGCGATCGGCGTACCGCAAGGTGCGCGAGCGGGCATCGTTCGCGTTTGCGCTCGTGTCGGCGGCGGTCGTGGTGCAAGCCCAGGACGGCATGATCGAGAACTGTGCGATCGCACTCGGCGGCGTCGCACACAGGCCCTGGCGGGCGGCCCGCGCGGAGGAGCTGCTGTGCGGGCGGGCGGCCTCGGAGGCGAGCTTCATCGCCGCCGCCGAGGCAGAGGTCGCTCAGGCGCAGCCGCTGCGTGACAACGCCTTCAAGGTCACACTGGCCCGCAACGTGATCGTCGCAACGCTGCGCGAGGCGCTCGAGGGCTGATGGCCGCGACCGTCCTTCCGCGCGCGGTGGGCGCCCCGCTGCAGCGGATCGAGAGCCGGTTGAAGGTGACCGGGGAGGCGCAGTACGCCTACGAGCAGCATGCCGAGCAGCTCGCGTACGGATGGATCGTCCAGTCGCGGATCGCGCGCGGCCGGATTCGCGCGCTGAACGTCGACGCGGCACTCGCGGTTGCGGGCGCGCTGCGCGTGCTTTGGCACGGCGACGCACCTCGCCTCGAAGGCCAGATCGACAATCGCGAGCTTGCCGTGTTCCAGTCTGCGGCCGTCGCCTACCGCGGGCAGATCGTCGCGTGCGCGGTGGCCGAGACGCTCGAGGCGGCACGAGAGGCGGCGGGACTGGTCGAGATTGAATACGAGCAGGAGGCTCATGACGTCGTGCTCCACGCAGGGCACGAGAAGCTCTACGAGCCCGCGCACGTCAACCCGACCTATCCCGGACGCACCGAGCGTGGCGATCCGGATCGCGCGCTCGCGCACGCCGAGGTCGTCGTCGACTGCACGTATTCGACGCCGGCGCAGCACAACAACCCGATGGAGCCCCACGCGACGCTGGCGTTGTGGGAGGACGGCGCGCTGACCCTGTACGACTCGAGTCAGGGCGCGCCGATCGAACGCGACCTGCTCGCGCAGGTGTTCGGACTGGACCGCGAGCGGGTGCGGGTGATCTCAGAGCACGTCGGCGGCGGCTTTGGCTCCAAGGGCACACCGCGGCCGCAGCTGATCGCCGCGGCGCTGTCCGCCAAGGCGCTGCAGCGCCCGGTCAAGGTAGCGGTCACCCGGCAGCAGATGTTCGCGTTCACCGGCTATCGCACCCCCACGATCCAGCGGCTGCAACTCGGCGCCGACCGCGACGGCAAGCTTCAAGCGATCGTCCACGACGCAGTCGAGCAGACCTCGACGCTGAGGGAATTCGCCGAGCAGACCGCGGTCTGCTCGCGCTACATGTACGCCGCGCCCAACGTGCGCACGACGCATCGGCTCGCGGCCCTGGACGTGCCGACGCCGTCGTGGATGCGAGCGCCGGGCGAGACGCCCGGGATGTATGCACTGGAGTGCGCGCTCGACGAGCTCGCGATCACCTGCGGGATCGATCCGATCGAGCTGCGGCTCACCAACGAGCCCGACGTCGATCCCGAGACCGGCTTTCAGTGGAGCTCGCGCAACCTCGTCGCGTGCCTGCGCGAGGGCGCCGAGCGCTTCGGCTGGCAACCGCGCGATCCAACGCCGGGCGTACGCCGCGAGGGGCGCTGGCTGATCGGCACCGGCGTCGCGACCTCGACGTTCCCGGCCTTCCGCCGACCGTCTAGCGCGATCGCACGCGCCGACGGCGATGGGACCTTCACGGTCCAGATCGGCGCCGCGGACATCGGCACCGGCGCGCGGACCGTGCTTACGCAGATCGCCGCCGACGAGCTGCAGGCGGCGCTCGAGCTCGTGCGCGTCGAGATCGGCGACAGCGCGCTCCCGTTCGCGTTCCTGGCCGGCGGCTCGGGCGGCACAGCGTCGTGGGGCTCCGCGGTCGTGCTCGCGTGCCGGGAGCTGCGCGAGCGCCTCGCGGCAGGCGAAGAGCCGCCGACCGAGGTCATGGCCGACACGACCGAGGAGATCGGC
>JBEKRJ010000386.1:0-5308 GCA_049518835.1 Solirubrobacteraceae bacterium | reverse complement strand
CAGGCGCCTCGCTCGTCGAGTTCGCGGAACCGGCGGTAGACGATGTCGTACTTCGGGCGGCCGGGGAACCCGGACTCCCACCACACCTCGGCGTTTGAGTCCTTCCACCACGGCTTGATGTCGTTCACCATCGAGTTGGTGAACGCGAGGTAGGCGAGCACCCATTCGCCGGCCATCCGCGGCCGCGCCCCACCGCCGTCGTACTGCGTCCGTTCCCGCATCTCGTCAAACAGCGGGCAGGCCTTGACCATGCGGACAAGCCCGGCCTGGTCAAGCTCATCCGCGTTGCGGTCAAGCGCGCCGATGCCCTTCAGCACGGCCGGAAGCCGCGAGCGGTAATCGAGCATCACACGCTCCCGACCGACCGTCGGCCACGACCAGCCGGCTCGCGGTGCAACTGCCACTCGCCGCGTGCGCGCAACACCTCCCGTAGTGCTGCCAGCGCGCCCGGGAGCGTGCCGTGAACAGTCAGCGCTCGCGCGGCGCCGGTCACGCCGGCGGTCAGCGCATCGTCGTCGGGGCGGTGCGCGAACCCGCACGCCGTCCAGAACGCGTCCGGGAGCGCATCGTCGTGCACGGCGGGCCACGCTTCGGGGCGGCGAGCAGCCATCAGCGCCGCGGTCGTCCACGCCGGATGCGGCCCGCCGGGCCACTGACCGTCCGGGCCGCTGCTCGCGCACGCCTGCACGTAGCGGCCCAGCATCGTCGCGAAACCGCAGATGGCGCGCTCGTCGGTCACGGCTTCGAGCTGGGAGCCCGGACGGTGGTGAGCGTCGCTGAGTCGATGCGCGCGACCGGCGCCACGCCGCACGCGGCGAGGTCAGCGATGACCTGCGCGAGGCACGCGATGGTGACGGGCGCACCGGTGAGGCGTTGGTGGACGTCGGCAAGGAACCGTTCAGCTTCGGCGTTCGCGGGCGGCTTGGCGAAACCACACTCGGCCCAGAACGGCGAGTCGGCCGCCCGCAGCCAGCCGGTCAGGTCCGCGTCACCGGTCGCGCGGAAGCAGACATAGGCCAGCGTCCACGAGGCCGACGGCCCGTCGCGCCAGGCTTTGGTCCGGGAGCCGGCGCGTCCGGCGAGTTCAGGCGCGAGGAACTTGACGGTCGCGAGTACCTGCCCGGCGCTCATCGGCTCCGGCCGGCCGTCGCGGGCGATGCCGTCATCGGCGATGGCGCCTCCGCGGCCGCCGCACACTTCGCTGAATGGGTCTATGACGTCCATGGCGTTCTCCTGAGCTCGGGCGAGGTTGACCGCCTGAACATCGGGGCGAACCGCTCGACAACCCGTCCCTTTGGCCGTGCAATATCGAACGCCGTAAGTTGACCGTTCAAAGTTGACCGGTCTAACTGGCACCTGTCAGCACCGTCGCGGTCCAGGCAGCCCATACGCTGGCGCCCATGCCGCGCAAGCGCCGAGACCCGTCCGCATCGTCTACAGCCCGCTCGCGCAACGGCGCCTGGCGTGCGGGCTCAGTCAGGACGACCTCGCGCGCGTGCGGCATCTCGAACTCGACCTACCGACGGCTTGAGAAAGGCGACCTGTACTCGGTGCCACTGTGGATGCTCACCAACTGCGCGCTCGCGCTCGGCGTCGACGTCGACGCGCTCATCGAGCCGGCCTGGCGTGAATGGCGCAACACTTACGGCACTTCGCCCGCGCCGCCAGAACCGGCCGGCTTCTGGCGGCGCGACCCCGACTCGTAACCACCGTCGGTGAAGGGAAACCCGCGGGCGGCCGGGACACGCCCGGCTCAGGTCCAGGCCGGCGCCTACTGTCGGCTCATGCCCGCCCGCGACCCCGGCCGCCAGACCTTCACCACCCGCTATGACCGTCCGCTGCTGGTCGTGGTCATCCCCGCGGTCGCCGAGCTCGCCAATCCCGACGACCCCGCGGCCGCCTCCCCGGCCGCCTCCGAGTCCGCGCGCGCGGCCGCGGGGCATCCCGACGCGCCGGGCGCGCGAGCGACCCGCCGCGCGTTCGGGAACATCGGCTGGTATGACCTGCTGCACCTCGCGTTCCACGACCAGCGCTCGCTGCTGCACAAACGCAGCCCTGGCCGAACGCGGCGAAGGGCGGCCCGTCAGCGAGCAGGAAGCCGTGGTCGCGCTGCGCATCATCGCGTCCCGTCTCGGCGTCCAGACACTTCGGCGGCGCCGCTACGACGACGGGCCCGCCGAACTCGAACGCGAATCCGGGCCGAGCGGGCTGCCGACCGCGACCCGCATCGACGCCAGCCTGAAGACCAACACCGAGGCGGGCTGGGACCGCGGCCTGCGGCTCGCCGGGCTGACCGTCAGACGCGCCAAGGGCGGTATCACCGGCATGTCGCGCGAGGACGCCATCGACCGGTTCATAGCCGAGCACGACGACCGTCCCCAAGGCGTGGCGAGCCGAGGCTCAGCAGCGCCGGGCCGACCGGCTGCGCTGAGCCCGCAGGCACACCCGTGAACGTCGCCGTGAGCGGCGCGGTCAGCACGGCCAGCGTCTTCATCGTCCAAGCAGCCATCGTGCTGTCCCCTCCGCCGCGCCGGCCTGCTCAGCGTCGGCGAACAGGTTGCGCAGGGTGCGGGTCAAGCCCCACGCCAACGTCGCGACGTGGACGACGTAGCCGCCGGGCTGGCTAGCGATGGTCGCCTCCATCGCCGCCGGGCGCTCCGGGCTGCTCATGACTGCCTCAGCGTCGGCCGGCTCAAGTCCCAGTTCGGCCTTGGCCAGGCGTAATCCCCGCTCGTCATTGGGAACGCCGGGGAACAGCTGAGCCGCCTCGCCGACCCCGAGAGTGTGGCTGAGGGGGTTGCGCGCCAGGTCCCAGAGCAACCGGGCGCCGAGCTTGCCCTCGATCGCGTCCTCTCCCGACCACGGGTACATCTCCTTCACCAGCGACTGGAATCGCTGCCCGCGGTCGCCGCGCTTGGTAAACGCCTCGGGGCTGGCTCTCCAGAACAGGACCGACGCGCCGGCGATGATGGTCGCCGCCAGCGTCGTCGCCGTCAGGTTGCAGCCGCACATCAGGCCCAGTTCCGGGCGCGGGAGGCACAGGAGCGTCCCCAGGTCAGCGACCTGCATGTCCACCTGCACGGCCAACAGCTCGCGCAACGCCGGCCGGTCGCCCACCTCCGGGTACTGCGATGGCATCAACATGGCCGCAGTCTGCGCCCCGCGCCCGACGCGACCACCATCCCCCACGACTGTTAGCGGGAGGCCGCCCGGGGCGCCGGCGCCGTCCGCGCTGTCATCGACGGGCGGGTGCTCCTCTGCGCGCATCGCCATGGTCCGGGAACGCCCTCAGTCCACGCGGGAGGCGGGCTGAGGAAGGAGGGCTTGGGGCGTCGGCATGAGGGGCATCGGGTCAGGTCAGACATGCGGCCAGCACGGCCGCGCACAGCGTCAAATGGGCTCCTCGCTGATCTGAGTGGTGCTCCTGTGGCTCCTCGGGCGGCAGGCCCCGACCCATCGTGGCAGCTGAGCTTCGCAGCCTCACCGGACGAGCTCTCGGCGGAATGTCTCGGCGGATCGGATGGGTCTCGGGCGAACCAGCGAACCACAACGTTTGCAGGCAAATCGTCGTGCTGTTGTAACGGGAACGGCGACTGGTGAAGTGGAGAAGCTTCTCGGGTGCGGAGGCGGTCCCTCTCGGTGTCCGTCGCGCCCGGTACGTTGCTTCCGAGCTGGCGCCGGGGGCTTACCCACTCAGAACAGCGACGAGCCGTCAAATGAGAGACCGAGCGTGTCGCTGGAACGCCAGCGACCGCACCGTCGGCCGGGTTCGTTTTTCGGCATTGCGGGAAGCGTAATCGAACGTACGTTCTGGTCAAGGGCGACCAGGTAAGTTGGCGCACAAACGCCAGAACCGGCCCTAACGCGCGCTCTCAGGGGCTTCTGGAGCGGTCGATTGTTGAGATACTCACGCCCGGGCGGCATCTAGCTCGCGGCTTGGGCGGGACGAGATATCTCCGCGACCAACCGCTCCTAGATATCGGATGAAGCTATGAGCGCGGACACTGACAACGACGAACACGCCGAGGCGCTGACGGCGACCCTGACCGCTCGCGAACCCGACGACCTGGACCGTGCCGCTCAGGCCCTCGGCGTGTCAGTGTTCGCCGTCCTGGACCTGTGCGACGCCGGCGTCCTGGACCACGACGCGCCCGAGCCGCGTGACGCTCCGGCCAACTTGCGGGTCGCTGGCGCGGCGTTGGAGCGCGCCGCCCGGCACGTGGCCGCGCAGGCCGGGAGGCTGACAAGCGACCCCGACGCTCACGCGGCTACCAGCGCTGACGAGCGATTGCGGGAGCCGGGTAGTTCCTGAGGCTCAAGAGGTCGCTGCTGAGTACAACGGTGGTCGTCGCGTTCGGGTTAGGGGCGCTCGGTGCGCGCTCGGGTGACACGCCGAGCAGCTTGCTCGCGCATCCGGCCGGCGACGCGCGAGGTCGCATTGCCGTACACGCTCGGTTTGGTGCCGACGGCCATGACGACAACGGTCTCAGGGGCGCCGTCGTGCGGTTCGATGCGGTAGACGAAGCGGTAGCGGTAGCGCGGCTTCGCGGAACTGGGGCGGTCGGCGCGGTCGAACTTCACCTTCCGGCACTCTGCCAGCGGCTTCTGGTTGCTCTTCTCGCGGAGCTTGTCACCCAAGTACGGATTCTGCTCCAACTGCTTGGCAACGTTCGCTGCGGCGAGCGCGACCTGCCGGTCCTCGGTCACGAGCGTCCGCATGTTCTCCTTCGCGCCGTCGGTGCCGAATATCCGCGCCATCCTTTAGACGGCTTCGTCGAGGCCGACCTCGCGGAGGATGTCGTCAAATGGGGTGAGGTTGCCGGAGTCGGCCGCCAGGCGCTGCTCAAGCATTCGCATCAGCGCAATGTCCTCCAACTCCTCTTCCAGGTTGGCGATGCGCTGCTGTGCTGCTTCGATGTCCACCCCGGGGATGAGAAAGGCGCTGCGCGCCTCGCCCCGCGGGGCAATCTCAATCGCCTGCCCGAGCAGGTCGTCAGATGGCGTGTTTCGCTGGGCAGCTTCTCGCGCCAGCGATGGCAGCGCCTTCCGGGCTTCGCTCGTCGACAGCACCGACTTGGCGCCGCTCCGTGCGTAGCGCCCACGACCGCTCGGCGGCGCGGCGACCGGCTTGCTCTGTCCCTTGGCTCTCGCCATCCGACTTCTCCTCCTCAGTTTGCGACCGGCTTGCTCTGTCCCTTGGCTCTCGCCATCCGACTTCTCCTCCTCAGTTTGGTACAAAGACTGGTACAACTATAGCGCGGTTCGCTCAGCCGACCGAGAATTGCGCGGGACCGGCGCACAGCTTCGC
>JBEKRJ010000385.1:0-5312 GCA_049518835.1 Solirubrobacteraceae bacterium | reverse complement strand
TCGAGGCGGCGGGCTAGACCACCACGCGCGTTGTTGCACGGGCGTTCGGCGAGGACGTCGGCCCAGATGACCAGAGCTTTTGACGATCTGGTGGCAGGCGCGCTGTTTCGCTTGTCAAGCACCGCGACCATTTGCTCTCGGAGGCCGAGTGCAAGCGAGCGACACGACGCTCGTATAGCTGTGCGGACATTCGACGTCAGCCGGCTGCGGGTCAATCCTCGCGCGCAACATGCCCTTGCCCGCGCCGACCGCACAGCAAACACGAAGCCAGGCGAATTTCTCAAGCACCACTCGCGGCTTGAGACGCTCACGTTCGCTGTCGCCGATGCGCTAGCCGCTCGCTCCGCCGGCCGAGCTGACCCCACTCGCTTCCGCGGCTGGCGATCACGATCGTCGGGAGCCTGCGGCCGTGGGCGCAGCGTTGTCCCGATCCGCAGCGCGAGCGCCCGGATCGGGGCAGATACGAACTTCCCGTCCCGTGTGCGTCGGCAGCGCCGGAGTGACCTGATCAAACGTTACAGTCGGTCATCCTGTCCCCTGGACGGTAACGTTGTGGCCTGCTCCGGGCCAAAACGTCACATCCGCGACGCCCTCCGCACGGCCCGTAACGCTATGACCAGCGTTCGCGCCAGAAGGTGCGGCTCCTGCTCGAACGCAATGGGTTTGCGCCGGCTGATCGACCAGGCCGTACGCTTACCGTCAGGATCTGGCGGTGCTCGGGCCCTCCGGATGCGGCCTGGCCCCTCCCCGCGGTAAGCTGAGAGTTTGGGGTGGCGGTGGCGCTGTCGACGGCGCTCCCTCGGGTTCGAGAGCAGGTGCGAGCCGCACGCCGTCGCAGGCGGACGATCTCGGGACGGGCTCCGATGTGATCCGATGATCTGAGGTTGCCTGGAGAGTCCCGTGCGGCGGAGTCGACATGCGAGGAGTTTGGATCCCGGCAGGGGGTCTGGCCGGGACGATCACGGCCTGATCACGCTGCTTGCGGCAGCGCGCTGAAACCGGCGCCGGCATCGAGTCCGGACGCGCTCGCCGCACTGCCGTCAGATGCCCGCGGTGCGCCGGTGCGGCGGTGCGCGGTTCCGCCAGCCCTCGTGGCGCGGATCGTCGCGTCGGGCCCGACGCTCACTGCCGCGATCACGGCGACCGTTGTCGCGGTGCTGCTGATCACCGCGATCCTATTCGCGCGCCACGGATCGCGGATCGAGCCGTGACCCGGCGCGCCAGCTGGCGGGTGATCGGTGAGGTTCAATCGTCCTCGAGTGCCTGGGGATCGCGCGAGGGCCGGATCGGCGGTCGTTGATAACAAAGATCTCGACGGCGAGATCGGGATCTAGTGGCATATCCGGCAAGGATCCACCACTAGATGATTCGCGCTCATCATCGCGAGCACGTTTCATCTGGTCAGCTCGGCCATGATCGCGCTGCTTTGCTCCCGCATCGCTTCCTGAAACTCGCGGCGTAGCTCAAGCACGTGCTCGCTACGCCCCAGCCGGACGAGCACCTGCTCGCCCTTGGTCAGCGTCTGCTCGAAGATCACCACCACGACGTTCTCGCGGATCGTGGTAACGGCCTTGGTCGGACGACGACCCGTGTATTCCCGCAGCAGCTTCACGATCGCGTTTGACAGCGCCACATGCAGCGACGCTCCCGGTGCGAGCCCCCGATCGCCCTGGGCAGCCATGCTCGTGGCCTGTCTTCGTCTTTCCCTGATGTGGTCCCACGCCGGGAAGAGGGTAAGACGGCCGAACCGGCGAGAAGCGCAAGAGTGCGCGGTACGCGCGAGCCGAGCTGCACCCACCCGCTTTGCCGTCGGCGGTCTGCTAGGCCGGCTGCGATGCGTCGGGGAACTCGCGGAACAGGCCGGTGACGATGAATATCGTCTGCTTAGCGATCTCGACGGCGTTGTCGCCGATCCGCTCAAGCGCGCGGGCTACGAGGATCATGAACATTGCCCACTCGCGCGCGTCGATGTCGTCGCCGATCTCGACGGCACGGTTGAAGATCTCGCGATTCAATCGGCCGAGCCTGGCGCTTTGGCCGACTAGGTCGCGAGCGAGGCTGACGTGGCGCGTCTTGAACGCGTCCTTGGCCTCCGTGAGCTGGTCGCGCGCGAGGATGCCCATCCGCTCGACTGCCTCGAGGAGCTGCCTGTCTTGCGCCGTCAGGCATCCGGAGAGGGGCACGAGCTTGGCGATATTCGCGCACTGGTCACCCATCCGCTCGATGCAGCGGCTGACGTGCAGTAGTGCTGCGAGAATCCGCAGGTCACCCGCGACGGGCGTCTGCAGCGCGAGCAGCGACAGCGCGCTGTTGTGTATCTCGAGGTAGCGCGTGTCGATCCGCCGATCGCCGGCGACGACGATCCCGGCCAGCGCCGCGTCGTGATCGCTGACGGACTCGAGCGCCCGGTCGAGTTGCCCAACGACGAGATCGATGCCCCCGAGCGTCTGGAGCTCTAGCTCCCGGAGATTCTCGCGGAACTGGTGGCGAGCCTCGAGCATCACGCCAACCGTATCGCGCACAAGGTCCGCAAGTCGGCGTACCCGAGGTAGCGTCGGTCCCGATCAGGTCACCGCGTTGGACGAAAGTCCAACGTGAGCGCGACCCGTCCCCGCGGGGAGGGGGCTGCCCATTGGGTCGCCCGCTGGTCGGCTCGTTTCAGATTCCAGATTCCAGTGAAACCGGTGTGAAACGCTCGAGCGTGCTGACGGTTATTGCATTCGGCGACAAGCTCGCCGAGTGGATCGGGCTACTTGGGGAGGTGGGTCGCGGTGGCCTGTCAGCCGGAAGTCGCGGCGTCGTTCAGCTCGGCCAGCAGCCCGTCGATCCGGTGGGCGATCCGATCGCGGGTGGCGCGGACCGCGTCCAGCGATTGGCCTTTCGGGTCCTCGAGGTCCCAGTCCAGATACCGCTTGCCCGGGATATACGGGCAGGCGTCCCCGCACCCCATCGTGACGACCACATCCGACCACTCGGCCAGCTCACGAGTCAGAAGCCTCGGCGTCTCCCCGCGCAGATCAATGCCGATTTCATCCATCGCCGCAACTACGTCGGGGTGAACGCTGTCCGCCGGTTCGCTGCCCGCTGACCGGGCCTCGTGCTGGCCTAGAGCAGCGCTGTTGAACAGCGCCTGGCTCATCTGCGAGCGGCCGGCGTTGTGCACGCACACGAACAGAACGCGGCTCATAGATCCCCAGCATATCCATTGACAGTCATCGACTCAATAGATATATATAAATAGGTGGTGGTCGTCGATTTGGAGCTTGCACCGAAGCACAAGCGCCCCGCGGGAGAGCGGTGCTGCGAGCCGCTCGTCTACCCCGACATCCAGCGCGAGCAGGCGATCCGAATCGCCGAGGTGGCGAAGGCCCTCGGGGACCCGATCCGCTTGCAGCTCGTCGACGTGCTGCGCAAGCACGCCGGCAAGGTCTGCGTGTGCGAACTTGTGCCGCTATTCGACATCAGCCAGCCGACGCTCAGCCACCATCTCAAGAAGCTGCGCGAGGCGGGGATCGTCGACTCCGAGCGCCGCGGCCTGTGGGCCTACTACTACGTCGTCCCCGACTCGCTCGAGGAGATCACCGCGTGGATGAGCTGACCACCGAGAGCAGAGGAGAGCGACGGCGGTGAGGCTGCACGCACGGCGTCACTAGTAGGAATGGACCGGCTGCATCGCCGGCGCGCTTACGCCGCCGCCGCGGTCATTCGAGCCGCAAGCCGGTCTCCGAGTGATACAGGCGCCGACGAGCTGTCCAGCCCGGGCGCTGGCGGCAGCGACCCGGTCGGGGCGAAAGGATCGGCTGTGGGAGAGCGCCGCTGACCTCTTGACGGCGGGTTTACCGGGGATGCGCAAAGATCCCTGCCCACATGCCGCAGGAGCCCCATAACGAGGACCAGACGCGAGGGAGGCTGTCGCGGTATCAGCGGGTAGTGGGGACGGCGATCGCGGGTCTGATCTCGATTGCGCTGCTCGTTTGGGTCGCGGCGCCGGGTAAGGTGCTCAACGAGATTGCCCACATGAGCGCCATCTGGGCGATTGTCGCTCTCGCGCTGGAGGTCGGCTCGTGCCTGAGCTACGTGATCGTGTTCCGCTACTTCTTCCCGGAAGCACCGGGGGCGGCGAGCCGCCGGGTAGCGTGGATTGCGATGGCAGCCGGAGCGCTGCTGCCGGGCGGGAACGTGTCTTCGGCTGCGGCCACTGGGCTGCTGCTGCGTCGCCATGGTTTGGAAACGCGGCGGCTGCTGGAGCGTTGCGCCGCTCTGCTCTGCCTGCTGACCGCGTTCGGGTTTGCTGTCAACGGCGCTGCCGGTGCGCTGTTGCTTGCCGGGGTACCGGACGGTCCGCTTGACCTGAGCCACGCCGGAATTCCGATTGTCGTGTCCGTCGTGGTTCTGTCCGCGGCAGCGATGGTCGTATTCATCAGTCGCCGCCTCGGGTTGCGCGCCCCCCTGGCTGTTCGCGGGGTTGCGGCGGGACTGGAGGGCGCGTGGGCAGCGGTCAGGAATCCGAGTTGGCGGCTCGTCGGCGCGGCCGGCTTCCTGTGCCTGGACATGGCCGCCCTATGGGCCGCATGCGCCGCGACTGGACATCGTTTGGGCTTTCTCGCGGTGTTGATCGCTTACTGCATCGGCTACCTGGCCACGGTCGTTCCGATGCCGGCTGGCCTTGGGGTGCTCGACACGGGCCTTGCGGGAGCGCTGGTCCTTTACGGGCTTCCGGGAACGGCGTCGGTCGGCGCGGTGCTGGTGTATCACGCGATCTCGATCTGGGTGCCGAGCGTCGGCGGTCTGGCTGCGTGGGTGTCGATGCGAGGAGCTCGAAAGATCAAGCGTGGGGACGTGAGCCCGGCGCGGATTGGTCGGTTGCGACTCGCGGAGGCAGCGGAGGCCGACGGCTGACCGCTGCGCCGCGCTCGCCGACTCGCCCTCAACCTGGTTGCGGTGGATGCCGATTAGCGGGGCGTGGCTGCCGAGGTGGAGCGCGAGTTCGAGATCGACGAGCTGTTCTTCTCGACGACCAACGAGAAGGGGATCATCACGTCGGGCAACGAGGTGTTCAGCCGCGTCGCCGCCTACGAAGAGGCGGAGATGCTCGGCAAGCCGCATAGCCTGATCCGCCATCCCGACATGCCCCGCTGTGTCTTTAAGGCGTTGTGGGACACGATCGAGCAGGGGCAGACGATCGCCGCCTACGTCAAGAACCGCGCCAAGAACGGCCAGCCGTATTGGGTGATGGCGACGATCGTGCCGTGCGCGGGAGGCTACCTCTCGGTTCGCCTCAAGCCCTCGAGCAAGTATCTCGAGATCGCCAA
>JBEKRJ010000384.1:0-5312 GCA_049518835.1 Solirubrobacteraceae bacterium | reverse complement strand
TGTCCTGATCAGCGCGAGCACGTTGTCCTCGTCGTCGTCGCTGACGGCGATCGGCGCCTCCAGGCGCGCGACGACCGCGGGGTCCAAGCGATCGGCGAGCAGCGCGAGCAGCGCCTGCTCGGCCTGGTAGAGCGTCGATCTGGCGATCTCGCTCACACGCTCCGGGGTTGGCGGCTCGATCAGCTCCGCCCGGCACCGGCGGATCAGCTCGTCACGCACGCGCTCCGGTCGGCGCTCACCCGAGGCGACATGCTCAGCCAGCCACACGGCCAACGCCTCGGCGTCCGCGACGCTGCACTCCCGGAACCCGGTGTAGGCGCGGATCTCACCGCCGAAGCGCTGCGCGCTGCGGCCGGCGAAGTCGAACGACGCAAGGTCGCCGGCAGGGGCACGGACCTGGCGAGCGAGATGCGCAACGGCGTCGCCGGGCAGCTCGTGTGCAGCCCGTGGGAAACGCCCACGCCAGAGCAGAAACTTCAGCAGCGCCGCAAACCCCAGCCGCGTCGACCCGGACTTGGTGTGCAGCAGGTCCAGCTCGTCGCCGATCAACGTGAAATGGTCGACGACGTCATCCATGCCGGGAGACCCGAAAAAGACAGCGCTTGGTGAGCTCGAGGACCGGGCCACCAACCTCGTTACGGGCGCGCTCGCGCGGTCGGTCGAGCACGTCGTCGGCTTCTTCGTGATGCTGCGGACCGAGACCGCGTTCTACGTCGGCTGCAAGAACCTGAGCGAGCGGCTCGCCGAGAAGGCGAGCCGACGTGCTTGCCGGTCGCGCTCGCCGGCGGCGAGCTCGCGCTGTCGGGCAAGGGGATGCAAGGGGATATATGACGCGTGCCTGTCGCTGACCGTCGAGCAACGGGTCGTGGGCAACGACCTCGCCGCCGATCGCAAGTCGCTGGTGATGATCACCGGTGCCAACCAAGGAGGGAAGTCGACCTTCCTGTGCAGCGTGGGGCTGGCGCAGCTGCTGATGCGGTGCGGGATGTTCGTCGCTGGCGAGTCGCTTCGCGCGAACGTTTGCACGCGGTCTTCACGCACTACGAATGAGCGGAGGACGCAGCGATGCAAGCGGCAAACTCGACGAGGAGCTGGGCAGGATGAGTGACATCGCCGACCGAATCGCCCCGAATTGAGTGCTGCTGTGCAACGAGTCGTCGCTGTGACCAACGAGGCAGAGGGATCACAGATCGCCCGACAGGTCGTCGGGGCGCTGCTGCAGGAGGGCATCAAGGTGCTGTTCGTCACGCACCTGTTCGACGTCGCAGACGGCTTCTACCGCGAACGACCCGACAGTGCGTTGTTCCTGCGGGCCGAGCGGGGGGCCGACGGCGCGCGAGCTTTCGAACTCGCCGAAGGCCGGCCGCTTGCGACCAGCTACGGCGACAGGAAGGTCTTTGGACGGAGCGTGCGTGCCGGGGCTGCCGCGATCCTCGATCGCAGCCGGTCCTAGCGGCGAGCGCCTCGGCCTGTCGACTGGCGGCTGTGGGATCGGTGTTCGCGCCATCTCGACAAGTGAGGAGGGTCTCCGCTATGCCCAATGTGGGCACCCTCTCCGTTTCGCCGTTCGAGACGACCACAGCAGAGGAGCATCCTTGACGGACTGCCGACTCCTGGGACGTACCGGCGTCTCGGTCAGCCCGATCGTGCGTAGGCGCGATGATGCTGATGGGTGCTCCGCGGGCGGGTCAGAGCAGATTGTCGGCAAGGCGCTGGCGGGTCGACGTCGCGAGAAACGTCGTGCTCGCCGCGAAGTTCGGCCCTCCTTTCGACGAGGATCCCAACCACCACGGAGCGTCCCGGCGGGGGATCACCGAAGGGGTCGAGGGCTCGCTGCGCCGGCTTCAGGCAGACTGGATCGACCTCTACCAAGTGGGCGTTCCTGATCCAAACACCGGTCCGCGCACCGTGGAGCACCTCGACGGCTACTCGCCGCCGACAGGACCAATCTGTCAGACGATGTGCTGGACCGCATCGATGAGATTGTCCCCCGGGGGTCACGATCGACGTCGCCGACAACACGTGGGAGTTCGGCACGACGGCCCTGGCCGCGGGATCCCAGCGCCGACAGGCAGTTCCGGCACAAGACCCCGACCAGGGCACAAACCCGTGGGTGCACGGGCGATAAGGTTCGCCGATCGCGCAACAGTACGCGGACGACAACGACGGTGGCATGCGCCGCACCCACGAACAGCCGTTGTGACCCGGGCTGATGCACGAGGAGTACCTGGCTACCAAGGAGCACGCGACGGAGGAGCAGACATGCATGAACGTGATTCGCGTGGTGCGGACGATCGTCGACCCGACCGCGATGTTCGGCGGGAACGGGACGTGCACCACGCCCTCAACGAGCCCGCTTTGGATCCCGATCCAACCGAGTGGCCTGACCCTTACGACAGGCGGGCCGACCCCCGTGACCCCGCCGCCAACTCGGTCGAGATGGACTTCGGCGACGCGCACACACCGACGGGCGCCACGAGCACGAGCGAACCGCACCACGAGGTCGACGCCGAAGTTGACCCCCGCGTCGCGAACCCGCACGAACTCAGGCGACGAGAGCGCCGCCGCGCGGGCGGCTGACCGTCACTCGGCGAGCACCGCACAACGTTTCAACTATAGCTTTCGCTCAACCTTCACGCCCCGGAAGAAACGGAGACGGCGATATGAGTAGCTGCACCCACCTCGACACCATCACGGTGCTCGAGCTACCTGAAAGCGTCGAGGGCTGCGAGGACTGCCTGCGGGAGGGCGGCGTGTGGTTGCACCTCCGCATCTGCCTGGAATGCGGGCACGTCGGGTGCTGCGACGACTCGCCCAACCGGCACGCAACCGCCCACTATCACTCGAGCGGGCATCCGCTCATCCGCTCGCTGGAGCCGGGGGAGGAATGGAGCTGGTGCTACATCGACGAGGTCGGGATGGTGATCGGGGAGATCCACGGGCACACCCGCATCCCGCCGTCGCCGATGCTCACCGGGTGAGCTGTGACGCCGACCAGATCCGTTCCGTAAGCCTGTTCAGGTCGCCTGGTCTAGCCTGGCGCGTCAGGTGACGCCCGATTTCGGGGTCCGAAAGCCCGTCGCGGGCGAGCTCGGCGATCTGCAGCCCCTGCGCAGTCTCCGAAGCTGCTGAGCAGGCGCCCCGGCCACCACTCGGGGCGGCCGACGAGCGCCCTTCGATCCGGACCGCATCGACTCGGTCGCTCGATCGATACTCAAGTCGCCGACCTACTTCGATCATGACGAGGGAGCCGGGCCTTCAGTGCTGTAGCCAGCCGCCGAGAACGTCAACGCCGGCCGGCAGCGCCGAACGACCAATTCCGCAATCGCCTCGGCGGCGTACCGCAAGCACTGCACCGCCTGCGACCTGCCGAGTGCGACAACCTCCGCGACGCCGTCGTCATCCGGGCGCTGGCACAGATCGAGGCCGCAATCCACGAGCTCCAATCAGATGGAGCAGCCTTGGTGACTGCACTGTCGGTTTCTCATCACTCATCAGTAACGGCAGTCAGCAGTACGTCGAGATCGGCGTCCATCGCGGCCCTCCCGAGGGCCGACGGTTGGTTTGAGCACCGTCGGTTCGACCCGCGCTGTTTTGTCCCCTTCAACCCCACGACCCACCCCAGGCTGGAGACTACTCATCTAGGCAACGAGGACGGTGAGCGCAACCGTGACGGCGGCGACGACCGTCAGGATCGTCAAGGTCAGCCGGTAATCCGCGGTAGTGGCCGATCGTGAGCGCCGCGGTGAGGGTGAGAGCTCCGGAGGCGGTCAGCTGACTGGTGCCGTCGCCGAACGCGAAGGTCAGTGCGGGAAGCATGCTGCCGATGAGCGTGGCGGCGCCCATCACGACCGCGCGCCGGACGCTGCGGCTCTCGTCGGAGAGGTACTCACCCGCACCCATGCCGACGGTGGCAGCGACGGCGAGTCCCAGCGATGCGGCCAGAATTCGTGGGGCGCTGTCGGTCCCCGCGACAACCAGGCCGGTGATGACTCCGAGCGCGGACGTGGGCGTCGAAGCTGCCAAGATCGCCTGCCGGAGATCGTCGCGACTCATTGACTGCCGCCCCGGCGGGGCGGCCGGCCAGGCGACGGGGGCCAAGGGCCGGCCGGTCCGCTCGGCGCAACCTCGACGGTCGTCGGCGGGCCCCGCATCACGTGTGCGCTCGTCCGCACGCTGCGGCGTGGATCTCCAAGGTGAGAGCGACATGTTGCGTGAGCGCCGTGTTGGCCTGCAGCAGCTCCCGCAGCGTGCCGGTCTGATCTTCGACGCGACGCCGCTGCGCGTCGGCGATCCGCGACAGCTCATCGGCGGTCGCCTTGTCCCGGTCAGCCTGCCGGGTCTGGGCGAGCAGGATCAGCGGCGTGGCATACGCGGCCTGGGTCGAGAACGCAAGATTCAGCAGGATGAACGATAAGGGTCCCAGCGCAGCGCGACGACGATGGCATCGACGGCGATTCAGATGGCGACCAGGGCCGTCTGGCCGATGATGAACCGCGGGGTTCCAAAGAACCGGGCGAATCGCTCGGCGATGACGCCGAAACGATCGGTCCCGAACGGGCTGTGGAGGTGATCAGACCTAGTTTGCATGCTGATCTGCGGGCAGGCTGGGGATCAGCTAGGTGCCGTCGCGCCGCACCGTGGTGCCGTGGATCTCGGTTTCGAAGCCGGGGAAATCGGCCGTCGAGCGCTTGGTTGGCCGTCAGGTAGTCGAGGAGCGGGCTGTGCTGGGATGGGGACCGCTCGCCCGGCATGATCACCGGAATTCCCGGGGGGTAGGGCACGACCATCGCGGTGCTGACGCGATGAGCGTGGTCGGCGACGCCAACAAGCTCGATCGTGCCGGCGACGACGTTCGAGTACGCGTCCGCGGGCGTCATGACCGCCTCGGGGAGATCGGCATACATGCCGTCGGTCAGCTCGGTCAGGTCCGACTTCACCAGGGCGCCTTGCAGCTCGTCGGCGAGCTGGCGGAGGGTCAGGGGACCGTAGCGACCGGGGTGCTCGCTGACGAGACGGGGAAGCGCTTGGGTGAGCGCCGCGTCGTGGTCGTAGAGATTCTTGAAATCGAACAGCTCGGCGAGCAGGTGCCGGGTTTGCCGCGGATGATCCCGAGTGAGAAGAGCACGAGGAACGAGTACGCGCCGGTCTTCTCCACGACGATGCCGCGCTCGTCGAGGAAGCGCGAGACCACCGCCGCTGGGATGCCACGCTCGTCGAGCGTGGCATCGGGCGCGATGCCCGGGCTCAGGGTGGCTGTGCTGGCGACGATCTGCTCGGCGTCCTCCACGCCGATGGAGGTGATCACTTAC
>JBEKRJ010000383.1:0-5313 GCA_049518835.1 Solirubrobacteraceae bacterium | reverse complement strand
CCGCGAGCTTGCCGAACGGCCGACGAGTACTGGCATGCAGCTACGCCTCCGCTGGACAGCCAGCCCCGACGGGCCCGACGGCCTCTCCGACGCGCGCTCCCGCCTCTTGCGCCAGACGACTGACGCGTGGTCGCACGCGGACCGCGGCGCCGTCGGCGGCTTTCTGCAGAACCAGATCAAGGCGGTGCGCGCACAGGACGCGACGGGCACGTGGCTCGAGCATCTCACGCGCGCGCTCGACTACCGTCAGTGGCACCAGTTCACCGTCGATCGCCGCCACGCTGGCGCGTGGCACTCCGCCAGCGGCCCGTCGTCGGGCGGCGAGCGCGTCCTGGCGGCGAGCGTGCCGCTGTTCGCCGCGGCATCGTCTTACTACAGCTCGGCCGCCAACGCGCACGCTCCGCGGCTCGTGATGCTCGACGAGGCGTTTGCCGGCGTCGACGACGGGGCGCGCGCAAAATGCCTTGGCCTGCTTGCCGCGTTCGACCTCGACGTGGTGATGACGAGCGAGCGCGAATGGGGCTGCTACGCAGAGGTTCCCGGACTGGCGATCGCGCAGCTCTCACGGATTGACGGCATCGCCGCGGTGCTCGTCACCCGGTGGGAGTGGAACGGCGCCCAGCGCACGCGTGTCGAGCTCGCCCCCGAGCATCCGCCACTCGTCGCCGCCTCCGACCCGCCGGACGGACCACAGCTGTGGGACAGCTCGACAGCGAGCGACTGACCCGGCTGCTCGGAGACCCGGAGCTTGCCTGGATACTGGACCGCGTTCGCAAGCGGATCGAGCTAGCGCAGCCGTTGCACGGGACCGTCGCCCGGCGCGCCGCGACCCCCGCGCAGCGCGACGCGGTCGCGCGCCTGTTCGGTCGTCCGCCCCGAGCAGCCCGCGGCCTCAGCGTCTCGCTCGTCGAGCTCGACGCGCTGCTGCGTCGCTCCGGTGCCCACTCGGGCGGCCTCGCTGGAGCCATCGTGACGCTCACCGGGCCCGTCGCGCTCCGTGCGCAAACCGCCGCCGATGAGGCGCGCGCGTGGTCGAATGCGTTCAGTCGGATCGAGGCGACAGGCGCCGGCCGGGCCGGGCTCGCTGCGTGGATCGGCCGCATCCGCACGAGCGGCATCGTCAAGCGACTAAGCGGCAACTCACCCGAGCAGGGACGCGAGTTGCTGGACGCGCTCGCGTCCGTCGTGGCGGCGCTCCCGGCGCTCGGCGGCGATTCGCTCAGTGCGTTCGCCGCGCGCGTCACCGGCCGGGCTCACGCGCTCGACGACGGCTCACCACTCGGGACGCTTGCGCTCGGCGCAGCGCGCGCACTCGCGGGTCTCGAGTCCGCGGGCCCCGACGAATCCCCAGCCGAGGCGCGACGCGAGGCGTGGGCGGCCGTCGGCGTGCTGTGCGACGAGCTCTCGAGCTGCGTGCTCACATGCGGACTGCCCGGTGACACGTTGATCCCGGGCAGCATCCTCGCGGCCGCCGTCAACACCGGCGAGCCGGTCTGGCTAACGCTCCGCCAGCTCGTCCGGACCCCGCTGCGGTGGGACGGGGTGCACGCCGTGCTCGTCGTGGAGAACCCGTCGGTGGTGTCGGTCGCCGCCGACGCGCTGGGCTCACGCTGCCCGCCGCTCGTATGCACGAACGGTCAGCCCAGCGCTGCGGCAATGGTGCTGCTACGCGCCCTCGCCGCCGCCGGCGTTACGCTGCGCCACCACGGTGACTTCGACTGGGCCGGGGTCACGATCGGGAACCTTCTGCACCGCAAGCTGCCGATCGAGCCGTGGCAATTCGACCGCTTCGCATACCTCCGAGCCGTCGCCGATCACCCTTGCACGGCACCGTTGACTGGATTGCCTGTGGCAACGAGTTGGGATCCGGGGCTCGGCGCGGCCATGTGTGCGGCGGGCCGTCAGGTCGAGGAGGAGCTCGTCGTCGCCGAGCTCTTGGACGAGTTCACACACTCAGCCCCGAGATTTGCTCCGTAGCAGAGATCGTGGAGACTAGATGGGTCTGGATGCTTACGTCGCAGTCCCGAAGCGATCCGGCCGCGGTCGGCGGCGTCGGTATGCGTCGCGTTTAGCGAGTGGGAGACCTGTTTTTGGCGGGATCCGAGACGCGACCGATCCACCAGACAGGCCCTGCTCGTGCGAGTGATGCTCAGCAGCGGGCGCATCGCGACGCTCCCCAGCGGCGTTGAGAAGCGACCGGCGGCGCCGCGGCAGGGTGCGAAAGCCGAGCTGTTACGCCCCTGTTAGGGGGCATGTCCTACAACGGACGCATGCATGCGAAGCTGTTCGGACGCCTGTCGGCCACCGCGGTCATCACGCTGGCCTGCGCGGCGGCGCTCGCCGCCTGCGGTTCATCGAGCAAGACGCCCGCCGCCGACCCCGGTGGGAACGCGCTGATCGCGTTTAGCAAGTGCATGCGCGCGCACGGCGTCACCAATTTCCCCGATCCAGCTGGGAGCGGCGGGCTCAACATCGCCGGCACCGGCATCAACCCCCAGTCACCCGCCTTTAAGTCTGCACAGGCCGGATGCGTCAAGTTGATGCCGGGCGGCGGCCCCGGGACGCACGCCACCGCTCAGCAGATCAAGCAGGCGACCGACACCGCCGAGTGCATGCGCCAGCATGGCGTCACCGGCTTCCCGGACCCGATCATCACCGCCACGCCACCGTCGATCAACCCGGGCGAGTACAGCACAGCCGAGTACGGCAACGGGATGTTCATCGGGATCCCCAAGTCAATTAATGTGAATTCGCCGGCGTTCGAGGCGGCAGCGAAGACCTGCAACTTCCGCTGACCGTCACCAGGCTCACGAGCGGGGTCGGCGGACCAGCGGCCTCTACCAGCGGGCCGGAGAGCTCCGAGAAATCCGCCGCGAGGGCGTGCGGCGCGCCACCGTCTGGTGGCTGGTCAGCGACGAGGACCGCGTCGCCGCTGGCGTCGCTCGCGCCGCCGAACTCGCCCGCCTCGCCGCCGCCCCGCGATTCGAACCAGCGCGGGCCTGCGCGACCGGCGACGCGCGAGCGCCTACTAGCCCCGCAGGCCAGAGCCGAGGTTGCGAGGGCTCGCCCCGCAGCAGCGCGATCACCCGCCCTCGCAAGCGCCCTGCGGTCTCGCGTGCGAACGGACGACGCCGACGGTCCCCGCATAACGAACCGGCGCTAGGCAGCCGCTCGCTCGGCCCCTCCCTCGTTGGCCGGCCAGCCCCGGCCGGCCGGGGTCTCGACCGCGCTCGGCGGGACGCGGTCGAGGGCACGCTCCCCGTCAGGGGCGCGCCGCACCGCGGCCGAAGGCCCGACCTTGACGGCCGACGGTGGCGTCGTAGGCGTGTAGGGGCTGCCCGCGTCCCGCCGCACGAGGCGTTGAGGATCGATCGGGTGGCTATAGGCGTTCGAGGAACGCGAGGAGTCTCGGTTGATTTGGTGCTCTCGTGCCCGAGCCAGAGCGCGATCGTGTAGATCGGGGCCGCTGCTGGTTCATGCACGATCCGGGCTTGGAGGTCGGCGCGGAGCCGCCGCGTGAAGGCGCGGATCGCCCCTTCGTCGCGCTTGTAGAACGTCCACTGCCCGATCCGTTTGGAGCTGACGAGACCGGCGCGGGCGAGCACCTGCAGGTGCGTAGTGGCGGTGGGCTGGGCGACGCCGAGCTTGTCGGCGATGAAGATGACGCACACCCCGTCCTTCACCAGGTCTCCGTCTCGCTGCGGCGGGAAGTTCGCTGCTGGGGTCACGAAGCCACTCGAGGATCTGCAGCCGCTTGGCGCTCGCAAGCGCTCGGAGCACTCCGAGCGTCTCGACCGGAGGGAGCGCTGTAGCCATCGTCATCATCGTAGGGCACGCTCCTGTCGTTCCGGTCTGCACCCTCACCATCGGATATCGTCGTCTTTGTATATTCCTTTCTGATCGAGAGGCCGCGCAATGGCTGCAGAGGCGGGGGTTATCCCAAGCGTTACTGAGCGGCGGCGGCCGGGTCGTTTCTGGCTGGATGCAGCAACCGCGAGCTGTACCGAAATGGTCCTCCGCACGTCTACGTCGCGCTCGAGAGCGAGGCCGCGGACGCTGCCCTGAAGCCCGATCTTGCTGCGCTCGAGGAGCTGAACATCGCCACAAACTGCTTCGCCGGCGCCGGCGGCTTGTGGGAGGCACGGACGTTCTATCCAGGCGCCGGCGGTCTCCGAGGATCCGGCCACCGGCTCCGCCTCGGGCCCGCTTTCGGTTCATCTCGCCCGCCATGGCGAGATCGTCTTTGGCGAGGGGATCGAGATTCTTCAGGGCGCCGAGACCGGCCGTCCGTCCGTGCTGTACGCGGTCGCGAGGGGCTCGGGCGATCGGGTCGATTCGGTCGAGGTCGGCGGCGTCGCGCTGATCGTCCCCGACTCGATCACGGCTAACGCGGTCGGGCCGGGAAGGATCGCGACGGCTCGGATAAGGGAGCTATACGGGGACGAGCCGTCGCAGGCCGAGATCGAGGCCATCCCGATCGGACACTTCGGCACCCCTCGCGAGCCCGGCGATGTTGTCTGCTTTCTGGCCTCCAGACAGGACTCGCCGTGTTTGCACCTGCCTGATCGATGAGTGCCGCCTTCATCACGCCGCTTTCAGCAGCGCCGCGATGTCGACGTTCCCGCCGCAGCCCAACACGCCGACGACTTCATTGCGCTGAGGCTGATAGGCGCCGCTGAGCAGCGCGGCCAATGCCGTCGCTCCCCCCGCCTCGAGACCAATCCGCAACTCTTCCCAGGCGCCGAACTGCGCGGCAGTAATGGCCTCGTCAGTGACGTCGATGTGCCTCACCTGGTGTGCGACGGCAGCGTCGAAGGCGATCTGTCCGACCCGGCGCACGCCGAGACTGTCGACGGCGACGCCCGACACAGCAACGTCAACCCGCTCGCCAGCCTCCAGTGCACCGCCAAGGCACCGTGCGGTGAACGGCTCTACGGCCACCACGCGCGTGGAGGTGCGCTCCAGCGCAGCCAGCGCCCCAGCCAAAAGGCCGCCGCCGCCCACCGCGATGAGAATCGTGTCCAAGCCGGGTGCCTGGTCGCTGAACTCGAGCGCCGCGGTACCGACACCGGCCACCGTCAGCGGTTGATCGAAGGGGTGCACGAAAAGCGCACCTGTCTCGGCGGCGAAATGTTCGGCACTGACGAGACTCTCCTCATAGACCTCACCGATGACGGTGACGTCGGCTCCGTAATCGGCCAGGCGCCGCAACTTGATCGACGGGCAGGTAACCGGCACGAACACCGACGCGGGCACGCCCATCAGCCGAGCGGCCCACGCGACGGCCTGCCCGTGATTACCGCCGCTGGCCGC
>JBEKRJ010000382.1:0-5314 GCA_049518835.1 Solirubrobacteraceae bacterium | reverse complement strand
TGCGTATGGCGGCCAGCCTCGCTCGGTGAACGGGTGCAGGTGCGGAATCAGGGTCGCGGCGGGCAGCTGCTCGAGCTCGGCCGCGATCGCCGGCGCGAGCGTCAGGATGTCGTGTACGACGACGTCAGGTGCGAACCCGATCACCGCGCCGTGGGTGGACGGCGTCGACCGGGCGACCGCCTCGAACGGCTTCAGCGCCCGCTCGCGCGTCGGGAAGACGGGATACTCGGGCGCGGCGACGAACTCGACTCCCGCGGCCTGCACGTCGGGGCGCCATTTCTCCCACGTCTCGAACATCACCGTGTGACCGCGCTGCACGAGCGCCCGCCCGAGCGCGAGCATCGGAAACGCGTGTCCGGGATCCCCGAATGCGCCCAGGAAGAACCGGCGCCGGTCCTCGACGGCGCTCACGCGGCGAGCTCTGCCACCGCTCGCAACTGGGCGATCCGCTCCTCGGTGGTGGACGCCATCGGCGAGAGCATCAAGGTTCCCACGCCGGCGTCGCGGAACGCGCCGAGGCGTTCGGCGACGACGTCGCGGGGGCCGCACAGCGAGACCATGTCGATCAGTCCAACCGGGATCGCCGCCGCAGCGTCGGTCGCTTTGCCGCTGAGGTCGAGGTCCTGGATCTTCCCCGCGGTGGACTCGAAGCCGTAGCGCTGGACGAGGCTGTTGTAGAAGCTCTGCTTGCGCGATCCCATCCCACCGATGGACAAGGCGAGCACGGGGCGCATCAGGTCGCGCGCCTGCTCGCGGTGGCTGATGTGGAGGTTGACGGTCGGGGCGATGTCGAAGCCGTCGAGCGGGCGGCCGGCTCTGCCGGCCCCCTGCGCGAGCAGCGACCGCTGCTCGCCGACGTGCTCGGGTGAGAAAAAGGCCGGAATCCAGCCATCGGCGATTTCGCCCGCGAGCGCCGTGTTGCGCGGCCCGATTGCCGCCATCCCGAGCCCCCAATAGCCAACATGTACCGCGAGCCTCATCAGCAGCGCCGAACCCTATGCGAAGGCGGGCCTCCGCGCCGCGATACCTGCACAAGTGAGCGAGCCAGCGGTCGATGCGGCGGACGAGGTCCCGGCCGAGCGGCGGACGAGCCCGCTCGAGCTGCTTTGGGACCTCGTGTTCGTGTTTGCGGTCACGCAGGTGACGACCCTGCTCGCGCGTGGGCATCCCACCTGGGCGAGGGTCGGCGAGTCGATGCTCGTACTGGCGCTCGTATGGTGGGCGTGGTCGGCGTTCGTTTGGGCCGCCAACGCGCAAGCCACGTCCTCGCGCGCGCTGCGAGTGTGTCTCCTGGTCGCGACGGCGTTCATCTTCGCCGTCGGACTGAAACTGCTGGTTCGCGGCGACGTCGAGCTAGTGGCACATCCTGTAGGTTCGTTGCGGTCTGGCGGCTGCAAATCTTCGCCTGGCTGTGTCCTCCGACCTCAATGTAGCCCCACTACACCTTCGGTCCTGCGTCCTTGCCAGGCTCGATTTTCGCTCGCCAGCCGATCAACGAACTTACAGAATGCACCACTCTAGGCCAGCCGCTGACGCATGCCGCTCGGCTGGCGATGTGCGGCGGGGTGGCGCTCTACATGCTGGGCAACTTCGGCTTTCGCTGGCGGATCGCGGGGGCCGGAGGCTGGGACGCGGTCTCACCTCAGCGCTCTGTTCGCGCTCGGCAGCCGCCTTCCGGCGTGGGCGATCGCGAGCGCGATCGCCCACGCTCGTGGCGGGCGCATGCGTGCTGGAAACGCTTGCGGACGGGGAAGCAGAGCAACCATCGCCGCTTTGATCGATGAGAGGATCCCTGGCATGACTACGCACATCAACCTGGAGCTGCGCGGCGCGCCGGAGCCTGGCTTCAGCGAAGTCCTGACGCCGGACGCGCTGGAGTTCGTCGGCGAGCTGCACCGCGAGTTCGGCGCTCGCCGGCGAGAGCTGCTCGAGGTCCGCGCGCACCGGCGCGCCCGGCTCGCCGCGGGGGAGATGCTCGACTTCCTGCCCTCGACGGCCGCTGTGCGCGACGGCGATTGGCGCGTCGCGGCCGTGCCGAGCGACCTGCGGCAGCGATGGGTCGAGATCACCGGGCCGACCGAGCGCAAGATGACGATCAACGCGCTGAACTCGGGCGCCGACGGGTTCATGGCCGACTTCGAGGACGCGAACTCGCCGACGTGGCACAACATGGTCGACGGTCACATCAACCTGCGCGACGCGATCGAACGCACGATCACCTACGAGGGATCCGACGGGCGCCAGTACGAGCTGGTCGAGAACCCTGCCACGCTGCTCGTTCGCCCCCGCGGCTGGCATTTGCCGGAGCGTCATCTGCTCGTCGATGGCGAGCCGGTCGCGGCGGCGCTGTTCGACTTCGGCCTAAACGTGTTTCACTGCGCCCGGCGGCTGCTGGAGCGGGGCTCTGGCCCGTACTTCTACCTACCCAAGCTCGAGTCGCACCTCGAAGCACGGCTGTGGAACGACGTGTTCTGCCACGCGCAGGACCGGCTCGGGATCGAGCGCGGCACGATCAAGGCGACGGTCCTGATCGAGACGCTGCCGGCCGCATTCGAGATGGACGAGATCCTGTACGAGCTGCGCGAGCACTCGGCCGGGCTCAATGCGGGCCGCTGGGATTACATGTTCTCGGCGATCAAGTGCTTTCCCGACCGGCCCGAGATGGTGCTGCCCGACCGCGGCGCGGTGACCATGACGGTCCCGTTCATGCGCGCCTACACCGAGCTGCTGGCCGCTACCTGTCATCGGCGAGGCGCCCACGCGATGGGCGGCATGTCGGCCCTGATCCCCTCACGCAAGGACGAGGCGGCCAACGCGAAGGCGCTCGACGGCGTGCGCGCCGACAAGGACCGCGAGGTCGGGCAGGGCTACGACGGAACCTGGGTCGCGCACCCGGACCTGGTGCCGGTGGCGCGCGAGGTGTTCGAGCGAGGGCTGAACGGCGCCGCCAACCAGCTCGAGCGCCAGCGCGACGACGTGCACGTCAGCGCCAACGAGCTCCTGGACCTCGCCTCGACTCCCGGCAAGATCACCGAGGCGGGGTTGCGCACGAACGTCAACGTCGGCTTTCAGTACGTGTCGTTCTGGCTGACGGGACGCGCGGCCGCGGCGATCAACTCGCTGATGGAGGACGCCGCCACCGCGGAGATCTCTCGCACGCAGATCTGGCAATGGGTCCACCATGGCGCCCAGCTGGATGACGGCCGGACCGTGACGTCCGAGCTCGTGCGCGAGTTCCTCGAACAGGAGACCGCGAAGATCCGCGCAACCGTCGGCGAGGAGACCTGGAAGCAGGGGCGCCCCGTCGAGACACGCGAGATCTTCGATCGCGTGTCGCTGTCGCGCGAGCTGGTCGAATTCCTGACGATCCCCGCCTACGAGTATCTCGACTGATGCCGGGCCGGTGCCGCCGCTCGGCGCCCGCGTAACGTGTCGCTAGATCTACGAACACAACCAATGGCGCGCATCGTCTTCTACTTCGACTTGGGGTCACCGTACGCGTACCTGACCGCGGAGCGGCTGCCCGAAGCGCTGCCGGAGCCGGTGCGATGGCAAACGGTGCTGCTCGGCGGTCTGTTCGGCCTGTCGGGACGCAGCTCATGGGCGCTAGGAGACGATCATCGGCGCCGGGCGGGGATAGCCGAGATCGAGCGCCGCGCGCGCAGCTACGGCCTGCCGCCAGTGAAGTGGCCCGATCCCTGGCCAGGTGACTACCTGACTGCGATGCGCGCTGCAACGTTTGCGTTCAGGGTCGGTCGCGGGCGCGAGTTCACGCTGGCCGCGTTCCGCGAGGCGTTCCAGCGCGGCCGTGATCTCGGATCTGCGGCGGGCCTCGCCGGCGCGGCGCGCGCGGCCGGGTTAGATCCGGGGACCGTGAGGCTCGCCGGCAACGACGCCGACGTCAAGCACGCGCTGCGCCGCGCGACAGAGGAGGCGTACGCGCGGGGCGTGTTCGGCGTGCCGACGATCGCGATCGACGACGAGCTGTTCTGGGGCGACGACCGGCTGGAGGACGCCGCCGCGCACCTTCGGGCGATCGCGCCGCACAACGACGATGTTCGAGCTGGCTGAGCTGACCGAGCCGATCGTCGGCGCGCCGATGGCCGGCGGTCCTTCGACGCCCCAGCTTGCGATCGCGGTCTGCGAAGCTGGTGGACTCGGATTCCTGGCGGCCGGATACCGGTCGACGGAGGCCGTGCGCGAGCAGATCGCCGCGGTGCGGGCCGCGACGGCGCGGCCGTTCGGGGTCAACGTGTTCGTGCCGACATCACCTCCGTCGGCGGGCGAGCGCCTGCGCGACTACCTGCGCGAGCTCGAGCCCGAGGCCGAGCGCCAGGGCGTCGAGCTCGGCGCGCCCCGCCACGACGACGATCAGTACGAGCGCAAGCTCGAGCTTGTCTGCGAGCAGCGCGTGGCTGTCGCCTCGTTCACGTTCGGTTGTCCGAGCGCGGAGGACGTCACCCGCCTGCACGCCGCGGCGGTGTCGGCGTGGGTGACGGTCACGGCCGTGCAGGAGGCCGAGCAGGCCCGTGCGGCGGGCGCCGACGCGCTTGTCGTCCAAGGCATCGAGGCGGGCGGCCACCGCGCCACGTTCGACGACGACGATCGCAACCAGGGGCTCGGGCTACTGGCGCTGCTGGCGCTGGTCAGGCACGCCGTGGCGCTGCCGCTGATCGCGACCGGCGCGATCGGCGACGGTGCGGCGGTCGCAGCCGTGCTTTGCGCCGGCGCGGCCGCCGCGCAGATCGGCACCGCGCTGATGCTCGCGCCCGAAGCCGGCACCGCGCCGGCCCACCGGGCCTTGCTCGCGCAACCGATCCCGACGCGGCTGACGCGCGCGTTCACAGGCCGGCTCGCCCGCGGCCTGGTCAACCGCTTCCTGCTCGAGCACAGCGCCACCGCGCCCGCCGCGTACCCGGAGGTCCATCACGCCACCAGCGGCCTGCGGGCTGCCGCACGCAAGCGCAACGACGGTGACGCTTTCAACCTCTGGGCGGGTCAGGCGCACGAGCTCGCGCAAGCGCGGCCGGCAGCCGAGACCGTGCGCCAGCTCGGCCACGACGCGCGCCGTCGAATTCGCGAGCTATCCGCGGCGTCGACGCGCGCCGCGGATGGCGGCGGCGGCTAGCCTAGCCTAGGCTGCAGCTGGCAAGAGCGATCGAGCCGTCGGCCCACCTGAAGTGCTCGCCCGCGCGCAGCAGCTGTCCGATGTCGTCGCGCGAATGGCCTCGGTCGCGCGGCTAGCTAGCTAGCTAGCTAAGCTAGCGCCGGGGTCGGCAGTGGCCTCGGCGGGCGCTGGTGCGGCGGCGCGGAC
>JBEKRJ010000381.1:0-5316 GCA_049518835.1 Solirubrobacteraceae bacterium | reverse complement strand
AGCACGGCGACGAGCAGCGCCGGCTCCAGAGGGACGCTAGGCGGCACCGGCCTGGGCGGTGGCGCGGCGCGCGAGTTTGGCGGCGGTGGTGGCGGCTTCTTCCGCGGCGCGGGCGGGGGCTGATGGCCCGGCCTGTTCGCCGTCCGCCACGGGCAGCCGTGATCCGCGGCCGGCGCGCGTTGCAGGCTCGCAAGGCTGACGCGGCCGCCGCGGCCGCCGCGGCCGCCGCGGCCGAGCGCGAGCGGGTCGAGGCGGCGGTCGCGAGGCCGCCCGCGCCGCGCAGGCGGCGGATGAACGCTCCGGTGATCGAACTGCACGACGTGCGCAAGACCTACCACGTCGGCGACATCGCGGTCCACGCGCTGCGCGGCATCACGCTGCGGATCGAGCGCGGGGAGTACGTCGCGATCATCGGCGCGTCCGGCAGCGGCAAGACGACGCTGATGAACATCCTCGGCTGCCTTGACCACCCGTCCGCCGGCACCTACCGGCTCAACGGCCTCGATGTCCGCGGGATGGACGAGGACGCGCTTGCCGACGTGCGCAATCGCGAGATCGGGTTCGTGTTTCAGAGCTTCAACTTGATCCCGCGGACGCGCGCGCTGCCGAACGTCGAGCTACCACTGTCCTACGGCGGGCTGCCGCGCGGGGCTCGCCACCAACGGGCGCTTGCCGCGCTGGAGCAGGTCGGCCTCGGGCAGCGCGTCCACCATCTGCCCAGCGAGCTGTCGGGCGGTCAGCAGCAGCGCGTCGCGATCGCGCGCGCGCTGGTCACCAACCCGGCGATGATCCTCGCCGACGAGCCGACCGGCGCGCTGGACACGGTTTCCTCGGCCGAGGTGATGACGATCTTCGGCCAGCTCAGCAACGAGGGGCGGACGATCATCCTGATCACGCACGAGCCCGATGTCGCGGCTAATGCTCAGCGGACGATCCGGCTCAGCGACGGCGCCATCGTGTCCGACGAGCGCACCGACGCGGTGGGACGAGACAGGTGATCGAGACCCTCCACGTCGCGATCGGCGGGCTGACGGCCAACAAGCTGCGCACCGGCCTGACGATTCTCGGGCTGATGATCGGCGTCGGCTCGGTGATCGTGTTGATCGCGGTCGGGACGGGCTCCTCGGACACCGTCGAGCGCCAGATCGACGCGCTCGGATCGAATGTCTTGCTGGTCAGCACGACGCCGACCCTGGGCGGCCTGCGCCGCGCGGCGACGAGCAGCGCCGAGTTGACGCTCGCGGATGCGCAAGCGTTGCAGAACCCGTTCCAGGCGCCCGACGTCCAGAGCGCGTCGCCGGTGGTGAGCGCCAACGAGGTGACGCTGACGTACGGCACGACGACATACTCGCCATCGACGTTCGTCGGCACGACGCCGAGCTACGAGCAGGCTCGCAGCTACACGATGGCCGAGGGCTCCTGGTTCACGCAAGCCGACGATCAGCAGCACAATCGCGTGCTGGTCGTCGGCCCGACGGTCGTCAGCGAGCTGTTCGGAGGCGCGGATCCGGTCGGCGACACGGTCCAGGTCAACGGCACCAACTTCGAGGTGATCGGCGTGACCGCGTCGAAGGGCTCCAACGGGACCACCAACCAGGATGACGTCGGGATCGCGCCGCTGACGGCCGTCCAGGACACGCTCACCGGCTACGGCAGCGTCAATCAGATCGTCGTCCAGGCCAAGTCGCGCAACCAGCTCAACGCGGCACAGGTCGAGGTCACCGACATCCTCAACCAGCTCGATCCGCCGACCGCCGGCTCGGCCTCGACGAGCAACTTCAACGTCATCAACCAGAGCTCGATCCTGCAGACGTCGACCGCCAGCAGCAAGGTGTTCACGACGCTGCTCGGTGAGGTCGCGGCGATCTCGCTGCTCGTCGGCGGGATCGGCGTGATGAACATCATGCTCGTGTCAGTCACCGAGCGAACGCGCGAAATCGGGATTCGCAAGGCGGTCGGCGCCAGACGTAGCGACATCCTCGTCCAGTTCCTGGTCGAGGCGGTGCTGGTGTCGTTCCTGGGCGGCGTCGCCGGCGTCGTCGCGGGGGTTGTCGGCAGCCAATTCAAGATCGCCGGCGTGCAGCCCTCGATCGCGCCCTACTCGGTCGCCCTCGCGTTCGGCGCCGCGGTGCTGATCGGGCTGTTCTTCGGCACCTACCCAGCGGGTCGCGCGGCGTCGATGCGACCAATCGAGGCACTGCGGTTCGAATGACCAACCTGCGGCAGCCCTTAGGCCAAGCCAACCGACCAGAGGAACAACCATGAACGCGATCCCCTACGACCGCCCCGAGGAGGACTGGGACAAGTACGAGGACGACGACTACGCGGGCGCCGAGCCGCTTCCGGGTCGTCACCGTCGCCAGTTCTTCACGCGCGGCAGCGCGGCG
The DNA here is from genome assembly GCA_049518835.1 of Solirubrobacteraceae bacterium. Lineage (GTDB taxonomy): Bacteria > Actinomycetota > Thermoleophilia > Solirubrobacterales > Solirubrobacteraceae > Palsa-465. The sequence continues at coordinate 2,929 of JBEKRJ010000381.1, read as the reverse complement.
CTGCTCGCGCTCGTTCTCGCCGCGGTCGGCTTCTACGCAGGCGTACGTGTCGAGAAGGGCCAGGTCAGCTCCACCTCGACGACCACGCTCGGCGCTTCCGGCACCGGCGCGGCGGCTGGCACCGGCGCGCGGGCGGCCGGCGCCGGCGCGCGGGCCGGGGGCACGGGCGCTCGCAGCGGGGCGGCGGCGCTGTTCGGCGGTGGGAGCGGCGGTGCCAGCGGATTGTTTGGCGCAGCTGGCGGGGCCGCTGGCAACAGCACGGTCGGCACAGTCAGCGCCATCAGCGGCAACAGCCTTTACGTCACCGGCACGACCGGCAACACGGTCAAGGTGACGCTTTCGAGCGCCAGCAAGGTCACCAAGAGCGTGACTGTCACCAAATCGGCCATCCGCCCCGGCGACACCGTCGTCGTCAGGGGGGTCACAGGCTCGGGCGGCACCGTGAGCGCGACGACGGTCAGCGACTCAGGCGCCGGCGCCTCGGCCTTCGGCGGCACTGGTGCCACGAGCAGCTCGGGCTCCAGCAGCGCAAGCGCGGCTGCCAGCTCGCTGTTCGGAGGCGGAGGCTGATCGGCGCGTGACTGACAACGAAAGGAGCAACTAGATGAAGATGATCAAAAGAGCACGGCTCGGGGTTCCGCTGGCACTGGCGGTGATCGCTGCCGGCGGCCTGATCGCCGCGTGCGGCAGCGCCTCCAGCACCAGCACCAGCACCAGCTCCGCGGCGGCGTCGGCGACGGCGGCTTCGAGCACGAGCAGCGGCGCTGGGACCGCGAGGCGGACCGCGCTGGTCGCCTGCCTCAAGACCCACGGCGTGACGTTGCCGGCGCGGCCGGCCGGCGGCTTCCGGCCGCCCACTGGGACGGGCACCGGCAGCTCGACCACCCCGCGGCCCAACGGCGGCTTCTTCCGCAGCAACCCGAAGATGCAAGCGGCGCTGAAGGCGTGCGGCGCGAACTTCGGCGGCGGTCTAGGCGGAGGACGCTTCCTCGGGCGGGTGTCGCATACGGCGGTTACCAGCTACGCGACCTGCCTGCGCCAGCACGGCGTGAGCGTTCCGGCCCCGAACTTCTCGGGCAAGGGACCGGTGTTCCCGGCCAGCATCCGCTCCAGCGCGAAGTTCCCCGCCGCGAGCCGCGCCTGCCAGAGCCTGCTGGTGCCAAGCCGATCAGGAGCAACCACGACGACCACGGCTTCGACCGCCTGAGCGCCTGTCGCGAACGCCGCCCGGACGCCTTTGCTGGGCCGTCCGGGCGGCGTGATCGGCGCCCAGGCGGGACGCGGCGGCCGGCTGTCGTTGTGGCGGCGGCGGGGAGCTCTTCCCACACACTTAACTTCGCGGAGCACAATGACACGACGATGAAGCTCAAGCTCCCCTCCAACAACCCCTTGACAAAGGCTCGCAGCAGCTCGCCGCCGGCAGCGCCGGCAGCGGAGCCGTCTTCGGTTTCCGCGGCCCCTGGGGCCGTGACCGATCCGGCGCCGCTGTGGTCCTCGCCGGCGCATGTCCAGTCGCCGTCGTCGGCGCCCGCGCCCGTGCGCGCGCTCGGCAGCGAACCGCTGAAGCAACCGTCGATGCCGACGATGCCTCGCTTCCCGGCAGCGCCCGGGACGGTGATCGGTCAGGTATTGCCGATGTACTTCGTCGGCGACGAGTCACACTCGATGGCCGGCGCGCCGATCGCGGCGGTCAACCAGGGCTTGGTCGACCTGCGCGACGAGGTTGCCAAGCATCCCCTGATCGGCAAGAAGGTCCGGTTCGGGATCATCACGTTCGCGGACACGGCACAGACGCGGCTCGAGTTATCCGAGCTCAACGAGGAGCTGATGCTCCCGACGCTGTCGCCGCGCGGGCGCGGGACCAGCTACGCGAGCGCCCTCGAGGCGCTGCGCCACACGATCCCCGCCGACATCGCACTGCTGAAGGCAAGCGGCTACCAGGTGCACCGCCCCTCGGTGTTCATGCTCAGTGACGGGCAGCCGACCGAAAAGGAGGACAAGTGGCGCGCGCGCCTGGAGGAGCTGAAGGACCCGAGCTTCAAGGAGCGGCCCAACATCCTCGCGTTCGGTGTCGGCGACGCGGATCCAAGCGTGATCCGCCAGCTGGCGAGCGCCCCCCGCTACGCGTTCATGATGACCGACGGCGTCTCGACCGCGGGCGCGATCTCCGAGTTCGCGACCTCGATGCTCAACTCGATGGTGTCCTCCGCCGAGCGCCTGGACCGCGGCGAGCAAACGGTCGAGTTCGAGAAGCCGGAAGGGTTCGTACAGCTCGACGCGCCGCTCGTGTAGCTGGCGGCGATGGACTCGCTCGCGTCGGTTCGTGGACCGCTGACGATTGGCGATCCCGCGCCGGCGATCGAGGTTCGGCTGGCGCGCGCCGATCCCTACCGTCCCGACACGATCGCCGACGGCGGCAGCTCGTTCGGCCTCACGGTCCGGGCCGCATCGGTCCGGGGCCTGCAGAAGCGCTATGTCGGCGGGCCGCGCCAGGATGACCTGTGCCTGCGCGTGCACGAGCCGACCGGCACGCTGGTCGTGGCCGTGGCCGACGGCGTGTCCGGCGCCGCGCGATCGGATCTCGCGGCCGCGCTCGCCGTGCGCCACGCGACCGCCGCCGTGCTGCGCCAGCTCGATCGCGGCGCGGGGACGCTGGACTGGAGCGATGTGTTCGAGCAGGCGGCCTGGGCGCTGGTCGAACAGCACCGTCGCGACAGCGGCGATCCGGGCGCCGGGGTCCAGGAGGCGTCCGCGTCGCTGGCGACGACGCTGCTGGTGGCGGCTGTCGTTGTCGGGGCTGGCGGTGACGGTTGCGATGGCGCGCTGACCGGGCCGGGCGATGCGGTGGCGGATGACGGTGGCGATGGCGCGCTGACGGGGGCGGGCGATGCGGTGGCGGATGACGGTGGCGATGGCGCGCTGACGGGGG